>JAQIBO010000135.1 GCA_027859055.1 Spirochaeta sp. | reverse complement strand
TCATCCCTGGCGGCCGCAGAAAACAATTCCGCTTCGGCGCGTACAAAATCCTGGATCCGTCCCTGTTCATACGTCTGCAAATACGAGCGCGCTTCGGAAAGAAGCTCCTCATCGTCGGCAGTCGGCAGTTGTGGGTCCTGTACCGCCTGATAGATCGACCAACCTGAGGTCGTTTCAATCGGTTCACTGATCTCACCGGTGTCCAGGGCAAGCAACGCCGACAGATCATCCGGATCAGTCAGCTCCTGCTGCAGCTCGTAGCCGTACGCCTCGCCGATCTGTCCGTCCTGATCGGCGTACAGGTCACGCGAATACGTCCGGGCGAGGTTCCCGAAGGGATTGCCCGGCTCAAGCGCCTCGGTGCGGATGCGATCCGCCTCCGTTTCTTCCGCCAGAGTAACTACCGCAAGGTCCATGGTGGTGAAAAGGTCCGGCTGCTCTATAACGAACGCCGATACCTGCTGGTCGGGGAAATCCGTAAACGGAAACCGGACAACATCGAACGATCGTTGGGGACCCGTCATGGCGCCGACAAAATCACGCTCGGCGTTACTGAACTTTGTGCCGGTCAGCGCATCGGTTATAACGCGGTCAAACGCCGCGTTCTCCCGGTGAAATCTCCGGAGGGCAAACCGTTCCTGGCTGCTTGCAGCACGAAACGCATCGGCGTCAAAACGGCCGTTTTGCTGAAAGCGCGGATCCTGAGCAATCATTTCGTCAACCCGCGCCTCGGTCACGGTGACCCCGGCCTGCTCCGCAGTATTGAGCACCGCTTTGTGGAGGACCGTCCGGTTGAACGCCTCACGCCACGCCAGCCGTAGTTGCAACTCCAGGTTGGTTCCGTCGCCGGCGTCGCGCAATGACTGGGCGATCACCTCGTATTGACGGGCAAAGAAGTTACCCTGCTGGTACAGGATTTCTTCACCGGCGTAGTTACCAAAAACGGGCCGGGTGCTTCCGGTTGCAGACGATATGACCGGTGCGCCAATAAACGTTACAACGACGATAATCAGGATAACGACACTGCCAATGTATAACCAGGTGTTCCTGGTGAATGGCGTGCGCGGCTTTTTCTTTTCAGTGTCCCTGGACTCTGCCATAGGCGTATTCTATTCCTTTCTCGGCAATTATTTGAAGCGAAACGGTAGCATGTGACCCCACGGGTGTCAATGAACGGGGTTGACCGCGATGGCGTCCATCTGGTATCTTTCCGAAGCTTTACGGGCTGTAGCGCAGGGGCTAGCGCGCGCCGTTCGGGACGGTGAGGTCGGAGGTTCAAATCCTCTCAGCCCGATCTGTCCGCCGGGCACGTCCGGCGGATAAATCGACATATCTGTGGGCAATGAGAAACGGGCGGGCCAGACGGCCCGCTTTTTTTTGGAACACTTTTTCTTCCTGACAGACGCTTCTCCTCAACGTAATGGGCCTGCCTGCCGACGTTGTAAACGGAAGAGTATCATGAACAAGAACGTACTACGTCTGGTTTTTATTACGATCGTGTCCACTGGGCTTTCGGCGCAAATGCTTCAGCATGAGGTTGAAGACGGCGAAACTCTCTACGGAATCGCGCGGCGATACGACATGTCGCTGGAACGTCTTGCCGAAGCAAACGAGCTCGAATCGCCGGAACTGCTCCTGCCGGGTACGTTACTCACGATTCCGACGCGGTACACGGTAGAGAAGGGGGATACCCTCTTTTCGATCGCGCGCCGGTTCGGAAGCTCTGTTGATGAGATCACGCGCCAAAACGAGCTTTCGTCGTCCTCCATTCGGGTCGGACAGGTGTTGCAACTTCCTCCGGATATCCCGTTGCCTGCCCGGAGAACCGACCAGCGGGTCGCAGGGAACCAAAACTCTTCATCCGGTCAGGATGGAACGGACCGGTCCGCACGTGGGGACGATCCGGACGCAGACGCCGATGAACCAACCGTGCGGGCTGACCCGATTGTTATCGCCGCAGAGGTATCTGAGCCACTCAGTTACGCGGACGGTGGGGTGTGGCCGGTAGCCGGGAACCGACGGATGCTTGACGGAAAACTTCCGGGAGTGATGATACGTGCGGAACGGGGAAGTGCGGTATACGCGATCTCTTCGGGGCGGGTAGTCTACGCGGGCCCCCACACAACCTTTGGTAACGTCGTTTTCATTCAAAGTGCCCAGGAGTACGTCTACGTTTACGGCGGACAGGAATCCGTTGCGGTGACTGTCGGCGATGTGGTGGACGCGGGAACCGCGATCGGGACCGTCGGCCTCTCCCCCTCGGAAGGCGTTGCGGCTCTCTACTTCTCTGTCTGGCAGGACGATCGGTTCATCGATCCCGAAGCCGCTCCGCGGGGATAAGCATCCAGGGCAAAAAGTACCAAACATCTCAAAAGGGTCGGTCATCCTGAAAGAGGACCGAATTTCCACTTCTGTTTGGAATAATCGTAGAACCGTGGTACACTTTTCTTGGCAAAAACCTTGATGCCAAAGACAACGTCGGGGGCAAACGATGAGTGGATCAACAGTAGGAAAAAAGCGGCGTGGAAAAAGCAGTGGGACTCGCGGAGCAACTTCTGCATCGGTAGACGCAGTCGCCGATAGCGACGGCGACCCGCTTGCGTTTTATCTGAGACAGATATCGAACTATCCGTTGCTTGATGTTACCCAGGAACAGCAGATTGGCCAGAAGATCCAGGAGTTACGCGGCCGGATCGAGGCGTTCCGGCAAGAGCACGCCGATGTTGCTGTTCCGCGCGAATTGGATGAGGAGATTCGTTTTTACAAGAGTCGCATGATCAACTCCAATCTTCGTTTGGTTGTGTCAATTGCCAAGAAGTACCAGCACCGCGGCCTGTCGCTGCTGGACCTGATTGATGAGGGCAATATTGGCCTGATTGAAGCGGTCGAACGGTTTGACTACACCCGGGGATGCCGGTTTTCGACCTATGGTACATGGTGGATCCGTCAGGCAATCATAAAGAGTCTCGCCGACAAAGGGCGAGTCATTCGCATCCCGGTTCATATGCTCAACACGATCAAGAAGTGTTTTTACGTTGCCAAGCATCTTACGCAGGAATTGGGCCATGACCCGGGAAGCTCCGAGATGTCTGAATACATGAACGTGAGTTCCGCGCGCGTTCAGGAAATCATGCGTCTTTCTCAGGACACCACATCCCTGGACGTCACGATCGATGACGAAAGCTACACCCGTCTGGCCGATCTCATAGAAGATGAAACCCAGGCGCAACCGTTTGATCTGGTGTTCAATTTGACGCTCCAGGACACAATTGAAGAGGTGCTTGAACAGCTCAGCGAGCGGGAAATGCGAATTATCAAGCTTCGGTTCGGCCTTGGCGGCGAAGGACCGTATACCCTCGAAGAAACAGGAAAATTTCTCGGCATAACTCGGGAACGGGTACGCCAGATCCAGGAAAAGGCGTTGGAAAAGCTTCGCGAAAACATGATCATACAGGATTTGCAGCATCAGTACTGAAGAAGAATCTCCGGTAAGAACCGGAGGAGGCGACGACGGGAAAAGCAGCCTGCTCGATGGCGTGCGACGACCCAAGGATGACATCGCTTTTGAGACGCTTGGGGCGGTGGATGAAGCGCAGGTTACAATCGGCGTGTGTCGAAGTCTGCTTGAGCAGGAGTTTGGAACTGATGGCGCGGACGGCGGCGACAGGCGCGGGCGTCTGTTCGGAAAAGCGCATCGTGGTGATAGCGGCCTTCCCAGACTTCCGGCCCGACTTAACGATGAACTATCCCGGATCCAGAATGATTTGTTGATTGCCGGTGGAATTCTGTCGTCTTCACCCGGAGACGTTGTGCCGGAAACGATGCCGACGATCGGAGATGCAGAGATAGACATCCTTGCCGGGGTCTTTACGTACTGGCGGGGCAGGGTTCATATCGCACCGCGCTTTTTCATCGCCGGGGACAGTCGTCTCGGAGCGGAGTTTGACCGGGCGCGCACCGTAATTCGGCGGGCCGAGCGGCAGACGGTACGGTTGATTCGTGAACGGGGAAATACGCGCCAGATCCCGGTATCGCAATACCTCAACCAGCTGAGTGATCTCTGTTTTGTTCTTGCCCGGTGGGCCGACGCGGAGACGGGCTGACGGGCTCACGCGACGGGACCGCACCTCGATTACGATTGGGAATCGGTGCCGATGAGGCGGCTTCCGTCGGAAAACGAGAGGTCCCAGGTGGTCATTGTGTCGCCGTCAAACGTCATCCACGCATCGACAGTCTGACCCGTTAACACGCGGGGAAGCCATAACTGATCGTCAGCCCACATGTCCGGATACGGAATATCCTCTTCCCGCACCCAGAACGGGATCGCCTCCGGAGTCGTTATCAGCGTGCCTGACCATGCCGTCGCCTGAAATACATACACCTCAAGATGATACCCGTCGGCAAACGCGAAACGGAGGGTTCCGCTCATCTGCGGATTTTCAGGCACAAGCCCCACCTCTTCAGAGGTTTCCCGGATCGCCGTCTCGGCGGGTGTTTCCCCGGTTTCGAGCTTACCTCCGGGGCCGTTGATCTTTCCCGCTCCGAGGCCGCGCAATTTCTCTATCAGCAGCACTTCAGGTTTGCCCGTCCCCGGTGCATTGCGGCGGAGGAAACAAAGCACCGCACGATCTGCGGGGATATACGTGTTCCAGTCGAATTCCATGAGGCGGCAGGGTATCATAGAATCGGGACGCAAGACACCGCAGAAACACGCCGATACGGATTAAAGGATGATTGATGAACGAAAGCGAGCGGCGCAGGAATTGATCGCTGGAATCTATGGTCGGCTCTGTTCCCTCCGGGATGCAGACAAAGAAGCGACAGCGATCGTTCTGCCTCCCGACTCGTATCGTCTGTTGCAGGAGTACCGGAACAACCTTGGTGAGGTGCCTGCCGGTTTGCCGGATTATCTCGGCCGGTATGATCTCTTCGGGATTCCGTTATATACTGATACCAGAACAGATGTTGTCATAAAATCGCGGCGGTCAAAAGATGAATAGCAAATTGAATAAACGGGGCGCAGGACTATGAAACGATCGACGACGTCGATAACTGTCGGGATAATCGCGGTCTGTTTTACGATGGCGCATGTGGCCAGCCTGAGCGCGCAGAGCCCGGACCAGTCATTTGGAGCGGAACGTCTGGCCGTTCTGCCGTTCGTCAATACCACAGACGTGGAGCAGTGGGATACGCTCGGTCGTGCGATGGCGGACACGATCGAACTCACGTTACGTCTCAGTGGACAGTTTGATGTGGTGGACATCGACGACGGGACAGCTTTGAATCCTTACAGTCCCGCCGGTCCTCTCGAACTCCGCGATGTGGTGACTGAAAACCGCCTTGACGCGGTTATTATCGGACGAATCAGCGATATCGAAAACGGTCACGTCGAATTGCAGGCGGCGGCGTACAGCGCGGCTCTCGGTGAGATAATCGGCGAAGAGACGCGCCGGGCGTTCGGTTCCTTCGATATACTTGATGCCGCGGACGAGCTCGTTATCGTAGCAAGTTCGGCGTTTCTCGGGTATTCCATCGATTTTGGCGGGATCGTGCTGAAACCGTCACGCTCGGACGTACCCTTTCGCGTGTATATCGACGGTAACCCGGTCGGGCAGAACCTTCCGGCGGTACCTCAGGTACTTACGGGCCAACGGACGATCGATATTGCAACACTCGCATCCGGGGATGAACAGATCGTTTACTCGTCGGAAGTCACTCTCCGTGCCGGAGAAGCGGTGGAAATTTCATTCGCGCTGCCAGCGGTCACATCTCGAGAGAATCGGCGTATACGAACAAGTCACGCCGTCGCGGAAGAGCTTCTGGGGCAACCGGAAGAGTATCTGGTTGCGTTTGAGGCGCTGAGTGAAAGTCGTCGACTCCTTCTGGAATCAACGTCGGAACGGCTGGAACCGTTGCGAATACGGCAACGGCAACTCGAGATGCTGTGGCAACTGGAAGAGGAACTCTTTCGACTTCAGCCCGTCCTTTTCAGTGAGACCGGCGCTTACGAACCCGGCGATCCCTTTGCGGTGATGCGACGTTCTGCGGAAATCGCCGGCGAAGCGGCGGATCTTCCTTCCGACGATGCCGTCGCATCACTGCTGCGCCGAAACGGCGCCGCGCAGTACCATTTGCTGCATATCGCGTGGGCTGCGGCGTTGGCGCGGGCCGACGTGGAGCGCGCGGACCGGATCATGGACGATCTTGCCCGGGTGAATGAGCGCTATCAGCTTTCTCTGGGGACGGAACTCCGGAAGGACCGTTCCGCGCTTGACCGCGCACGGACCGAGGCTGAGGGCTATGCGACACGACGTCGGCGACCATGGCCGTATCTTGGCCTCGCCGTCGGTCTCGGCGGCGTCGGATATGGCGGGTATCTTCTGGCAACAGACGAAATCGCTCCCTGGGATAACGCCGGTCAGGCGGAGATCGCTCAATGGACATCCCTTGGCGTGGGCGGTGTGGTCGCACTTGCGTCAACGTGGCGAATTGCGCGGAATCGGAGTGCCGGAGATAATTTTTTGAAGGATTGGGCTACGGAACGGTATGGGCGGGAAATTGCGATCGCCGAATTGATCTTTGCTCCTGACTTTGTCGGGGCCGGGGAAACCGACAGGTCACTTGACTCGAGCGACGCGGAAACGGCTCAGGTTCTTGCTCTCGGGCCGCGGGAGACGGTGGCTGAAATCGCCGGTCAGCCGCGGGTGTTCCCGTTTATTATCGATATTCCAGCGGGAGAACCGGTGCGGACCGACCGGGCGCCAATTGCTGAAACGGACCGGGGCCGCCTGTACCGGGCCGGCTTCGCGATAGCGGTGTATCGGTAACAGGTCGGTCTTTCAATAATCTTGCTTTTGTGGGGGCGAGGCCGGTGGGCCGCTGCGCCCCTTGACACCGTCCCGGACCTCTGTGTAGATTGCGCACACATCACATCAGCGAGCGTCGTATAATGGCTTATTACCCCAGCCTTCCAAGCTGGAGATGTGGGTTCGATTCCCATCGCTCGCTCTTTCCGGTACTTTCCCTCCATGGGTACACACCTGCTCGCATTTATAATTGCCATTTTCGTTTTGACAGGAACTGCGGTCACCGCCGGACCGTCCATTACCGGAGAGGAGCGCACGCTTCGCGTCGTTACGTTCAACGTGCATTATCTTGTGGACGCGAAGGCCCTGAATCGCGATCCCGAAGAACTTGACCCGGTGATGCGGTGGAACCGCCGCGAAGCCGCTGTTGTATCTGTGCTCGATCAAACAGACGCCGATATCATCGCGTTCCAGGAGATGGAAACGTTCGCAGGCGGCCATCTGAACCGCGAGAACGTTCAAATGGAAACGTTGAAACATGCGTTTCCGAACTACGCATTCGGAGCAACTGGAGATCCCGGGCGGTTTCCCGCCACCCAGCCGATCATGTATCGCCGCGACAGGTTTACTGCGGCGGGGCAGGGGTTCTTCTTTTTCTCGCCAACTCCGGATGCGATATACAGTGGTCCCTGGTATGGCCGATATCCGTCCTTTGCGACGTGGTTACGCCTGCATGAGAGCGCCACGGGGCGCGATTTTCTGGTCGTAAACGTCCACATTGACCGTGAACGGTACCGGAACCAGATCCGTTCCGCGCGACTGACTGCGGAACGGACCGCGGCTGTCCGACGAGGCGGAGACACAGTCGTGGTTCTCGGAGATTTCAACGCGTTTCGGTTCTCCCGGGTTGTACGGATCATCACGGGTGAGTTGGGTCTGCAGGCGGCGCCCACGACGGGTGCCACTTTCCATTTCTACCGGGGATTAGATCTCTTTCCCGCTATCGATCACGTTCTGTACTATTCGGCGGCAACGGAGCGCCGTGCAGGGTCTGACAGGGCGGTCCCCGACGGCGGTATCCGGGTCATCCGCAGCGAAGCAGTCCGGGAGCGGCCCGGCGGCGTCTGGCCGTCGGACCACTATCCCATCGTTGTCGATTTTCAGTACTGACGCGGCGTGGCGGGGCGAACGAACGCGAGCCCAACTCCTCCGACGAGTCCGACGAGGTTGGCCGGTACAAACGGCAACATCATGAGAACACCGGCAAGAAGCATGATGCCGCGACGTCCGCGGTTGAGAGAGATGCGCCAATACCCCATAAGCCCCGCCGAAAGGAAGACGATCGCGGTACCGGTCCGGGCAACGACGAACACCGTTTCCAGCAGATCACCTTCCAACAGCAGCAACGAGTGGTTGTAGACAAACAGAAACGGCAGGACGAACGCGGCAAAACCAAGTTTGAGGGAAATCTTCGCGGTGGAGATCCAGTTGGCCTCGGCCATCCCGGATGCGATAAATACGGCACCACATATCGGCGGCGTGATCGCCGAGAGGATCGCGTAGTAGAACACGAAAAAGTGTACCGCCAGGGCGGGCAGGCCGAACTCCATCAGAACCGGACCACCGACGACAACGGCCATGATGTACGCCGCGGTGGTCGGAACTTCCATTCCGAGAATGATGCTGGTGATCGCGATGAGCACGAGGGAGATAAACAGGTTGCCCTCGCTGATCGACAAGACCGAGGAGCTGACTTTCACTCCCAATCCGGTCATCGCAATAACGGCGATAATGATCTGGGCACTGGCGGTAATACTTGCTATCAACGCCGCCTGGCGCGCTCCGGTTTGAATTGCACCGCCGATACGGGGAAATGCGTTGCGAACATCCAGACGCCACTCTTCCGAGACAATAGCAAGTACCAGTGGTGAGGCGGTGGCCCAGAACGCGGCGTATTGCGGGGTGTACTGAAGCACAAGAAAGAAGATCAGAACGACAAAGGGAACAAGGAAGAATCCGCTCGCCTTCACCGTGTCGCGCCATGAAGGAATCTCCTCAGCGGACAGACCGACATAGCCTTCCCGGCGGCTGTACAGATGAATTCCGATTCCCGCGGCAAAAAAATAGAGGATCGCCGGGAGGAGCGCATGATATGCAACTTCGAGGTACGGCGTTTCGGTCAGCTCCGCCATCACAAACGCTCCGGCACCCATGATCGGCGGCATGATCTGGCCGCCGGTACTGGCAACCGCCTCCACCGCCGCAGCCATTTCCGGTTTGTACTTGAGTCGCTTCATCATCGGAATGGAAAACGACCCGGTCGTAGCGACGTTTGCGCTGGCACTACCGGATATCGACCCGAAGAGCGCGCTTGAGATCGTGGCTACTTTGGCGGGCCCCCCGGAAAACCGTCCGGCGATCCGGACAGCAAGGCGCATAAATCCGGTACCACCACCGGTGGCGAAAACAAATGCGCCAAAAAAGACAAAAATCGCGATTACATCGGTGCTTACCCCGAGAAGCAGTCCCCATAGACCGCCGGTGGTCAGGAACAACTGTCCCGAAAGCGTGGCGAGGTCGTAGCGCGGATGCCCGAACGTGCCGGGAATCAGATGGCCAAACACAGCGTACGCCAGAAAAAGAAGTGCGATGATCGGAAGCGTCGGCTTGATCATCCGGCGGGCCGCCTCGAGTATGAGGGCGATCAGGACAAATGAAATCGCGATCTGCCACGTTCCGCGGGGCAGTCCGTACTGGTTGATGATCTGTGGATAGTCAAAAAAGACGTACAGCGTTATCGACACGCCGATAAGCGCGAGCACGATATCCCGGGCAAACCGGAATCGACCGCCGGCGGGAGTGCCCTGGCGACAGACCGCATCCCCGACGGAGATCAGGATAAATGCGAATGTCAGGTGCAAGGCCCGGGCCTGAAGCGCCGGCAAAAATGCGTAAACCGGGAGTGCGAGTTGAAACAGAGCAAAGAGAACAGACGCAGCGAACACGAATCGCTGCGCCATCTCAGTGAAAGAGGGGGTGTTCATGTTGGACTGCGCCTGTGTGTTCTGGGTCAGCGCATCGACGCTGTCACGTCAAATCCGATTTCGCGGTAATACCGCAATGCACCCGGGTGCAGGCGCGCACGCATAAAGTTGACGTCTTTCATCTCGATCAGGCGCATCGCCGGATGAGTTCCTTCCCAGTCAGCCCGGTTTTCCCAGAACGCCCTGGTAAGTTCGTAGGCAAGCTCATTGGAAAGATCCGTCGTCGCATACAGAGCAACGGGAAGGCTGACGGTACGGACCGTCTCGTCCACGCCGTTGTACATCCCCGCAGGAATTTCCGTGCGCGTGTACGAATCGCTGACAAGCTCGTAGTCCGCATCGGACAGGCTGAGAATGTTTACCGGTATCGTTGATGCGATCTCCTGCACCATCGATGCCGGCGGAGTGCTCGACGTGCTGAATCCGACTGCCCGGCGGTTACGAACCGCGCTGACACCCTCGCTGAGGTCAACGGTGAGTAGGTTGATATCGTCGTAGATCCCCATCGCCTGCAACACTGCACGGGTGATGCGCTCTCCGGCGGAACCGGCTCCACCGGGTATGAATCGCTCACCAACCAGGTCTTCAAGCGTCTCTACGCCACTATCCGCGCGAACAACCCAATGCATAACCAGCCCGGGAATTGGCCACAACGACCGAATGTCGTCATATCCGCCCTCGTTAAACTGGCCAGACGCGTCAAGAGCGCTCTGAATCAAAGACGGCGGAGAGGTAAACAGGTAGTCGCGGCGCATACGTGCCATTTTGACGTTTTCGACTGAGCCGGCGCTGGTTTCCACGGTGATATTGAGACCCGAAACGTTGTCGTTCAACGCCTCGGCGATACCCACGGCAAACGCGTAATACGTCGAGGTTTGACGAGCGCTTTTGAGGCTCAGATTCTGGGCGGCGGCGGTCCCGGTGGCCAGCACAAGGACCAGGACGGCGATACTGATTCGTTTCATAAGTTCCTCCATTGTGAATGGCGCTACCGTACCATACGAGAACACGGATGACCACGGTAGGCGGCTAAATCCGTTCACCGCGCCGACGCGCTCTGATATACTCACGCATATGGCAACAACATACGACGACAAGAAGATTATCTATACGATGCACGGCGTGACGAAAGTGCTGGGAACCAAAGAGGTGCTCAAGGACATAAGCCTGTCCTATTTTTACGGCGCCAAGATCGGCGTGCTCGGTCTCAACGGCTCCGGTAAATCGACGCTTTTGCGGATCCTCGCCGGCGTGGATACCGATTACACCGGCGACATTTCCGTCTCTTCCGGGTACACGATCGGATATCTCGAGCAGGAACCTTATCTGGACGACACAAAAACGGTAAAAGAGATCGTCTCTGAGGGCGCGCAGGAAATCACCGATCTCCTTGCGCAATTCGACGCCGTCAACGAAGCGTATGGCGACCCCGAGGCGGACTACGAAAAGCTGGGAGAACGCCAGGCTGCAATTCAGGAAAAATTGGAAGAACTCGGGGGGTGGGATCTTGACGCCCGACTCGATATGGCGATGGACGCACTTCGCTGTCCGCCGGCAGAGACCCCCGTCAACGTGCTGTCCGGTGGTGAACGGCGGCGGGTGGCGCTTGTGCGGCTACTCCTTCAGAAGCCGGACATTCTGCTTCTCGACGAGCCCACAAACCATCTCGACGCGGAGACCGTCTCCTGGCTCGAAAAGCATCTTCGCGAATATCCGGGAACGGTGATTGCAGTAACCCCTGATCGCTACTTTCTGGACAACGTCGCCGGTTGGATTCTGGAACTGGATCGCGGTCTGGGAATTCCCTGGAAAGGAAACTATTCGGGATGGTTGGAACAGAAGCAGATGCGTCTTGCAAAAGAGGAGAAGGGCGAGTCCCAACGGCAGAAGACGTTGCAGCGGGAGCTGGAGTGGATCGGTATGTCTCCGAAGGGACAGCACGCGAAAAGCAAGGAACGGATCAAGCGGTACGAAGAGCTGCTCCATGAAGGGGGCCGCGCACAGATACAAAATGCTCAACTGACGATTCCGCCGGGTCCGCGACTGGGGAACCTGGTTGTGGAGGCTGACACCCTCACCAAGGCGTACGGCGATACGCTTTTATTCAAGGATTTCAGTTTTGAGGTTCCACCCGGTGCGGTTGTTGGCATCGTGGGTCCCAACGGGGCGGGAAAGACGACGCTCTTTAAGCTGATCGCCGGTACGGAGACACCAACCGACGGGGCGATCCGGGTTGGTGAGACGGTCAAACTGGCGTGGGCGGACCAGATGCGTGACATCCTCAACGATGAACAGACGGTGTGGGAACAGCTGTCCGGTGGTCAGGATCAAATCCGACTTGGTGACGGAAGCGGGGATGCACGCCAGGTGAACTCCCGGGCATATTGTTCGTGGTTCAACTTCAACGGGGCTGATCAGCAGAAAAAAGTGGGGATTCTCTCCGGAGGAGAACGTAACCGCCTCAATCTGGCGATGATGATCAAAGAAGGGGGAAACGTCCTGCTTCTTGACGAACCGACAAACGACCTGGACGTAAACACTCTGCGCGCCCTTGAGGAAGCGGTGGATCGCTTCGCCGGATCTGCACTTGTGGTCAGCCATGATCGCTGGTTTCTCGACCGGGTCTGCACGCACCTGATCGCTTTTGAGGAGGACGGCGTGTTCTGGTACGACGGTAATTGGAGTGAATACGCCGAATTCCGGCGAAAGAAGTACGGAGAACGGGCGGATCGGCCGCACCGCTACGTACATCGTAGCCTGACGCGGTAGTTCCCTGCGGGTGCCTCGCGCCGCGCCGCGTACCCGCCGCTACGCGTTCTGCAGCACGTGCAGCATCGTCACGGCGGCGGGTACGACGGTCCCGTGTTCGACCGCTTCGGCGGTCTTTCCGGAGAGATAGCTCCGTTTCATCTGTTTTTCAAGATTCCGATAGCGCGGCTCGGCCATAAGAAGTCGGAGCTGCCCAATCACCCGGGCCGTTTCGTCGGGGTATTCTGACTTGAGGTTTCGCGCTTCGGCGAGTAACTCTTCGTCCTCTCCGGCGATCCGATCCTTCGGATACAGCTCGACGGAATGGAGCAACGCCTCGAGGCGACGAACGAAGGGGTCCTCCGAAAACACGACGCCGTCAACCTTTGAGCGCAACGTCACGCGCCGGTCGCCGGCAGGATGAGACTGCTCAAAACGGCGTCCGGCAATCACGAAACTGAATATCGCCACGCCGCCGGCGATCAGAACCTCATCCACAACGGGAATCGGATCGATGATTACCAGGGACATAAACAGATACACCACAAGAAAAACGGCGGAAGCTATAAGGAAGCGCGGGATAAAGCGGCGTTCGTTGATCCACGCGCGCACATCCTGTTCAATCCGACGGTACAGGTCGTTGCGGAGCGTCGTGAGTGACTCAACCCGGGGTTCGGTTCCGTACCGTCCGCGGAGTTCATCGGATTGGCCGATCTCCATAATACTCCCGGATTTCCGGAAGGGGTGAAGAAACAGCGGCGTGCCGTCCCGGCGGCTCAGATGATATAGCGTCACGGATGTTCCGGTTACCATGTGGCAAAAGTACGTGTGCCGGAGCGTACTGTCAACAAACAGGCGGATACAACGGTGGTCACGATCCCTCGCGGTGAACGCGTTCGGGTGAAAACGCCGGTGAACATACGGACCAGTAGACCGCATCCTCCGTATATGGATTGGCATACTGGACGGTGGAACCGGAGTGTACCAGGAGACTTTCTCCGGCGCTTAACACTACCGTCACGCCGTCGACGATAACCCGTTTCTTTCCGGAAACCATTAACGTGTACTCGTCAAACTCCGGTGTCTGAGCCGGCTCGGACCATCCACCGGGAGCTACCATCCGGGCGACACTGATATCAGCTCCTCCCGCCGAAGCGAGACCAAAATGCTCATCGATCGTCTTGCCGTCGTCGGTGGGGACGCGGAACGGTTCTGTCTGATGTACGAATTTCATCCAGATAGTGTACGCGGTGAGACACCTTGTGTCAGTACGCGTGTTGGACATACTGTAACCGTATGATCTTTGGACCCCTTTCAGCAGGCATTTCACCGGATACCACGGTTGTTTCCGCGGCGCGCTCGTTTCGTCTCAACGGGTCGCCGATTAATCCTGCGGTGTTACTGCTTCACGGGTTTACCGGTCAAAGCTCCGAAATGCGCTTTCTCGGTGAGCAACTGCACGCCCGCGGGATGACCGTCTATGCGCCGCGGCTTCCCGGTCACGGAACCAACGGTGGTGATTTCCGCAACACCTCCTGGCGACATTGGCTGCGTGGCGCCGTAGACGCGTATCTCGACCTTCGGAGTGAGAGTAGTGAGGTGATGGTTGCCGGTCTCTCGATGGGCGGTCTTCTTGCAACGATCGTGGCGGCCCACTTTCCCGTTTCCCGGGTCGCGTTGCTTGCTCCGGCGTTCGCGACAACAAATTCGTTTGTTCGATTCACGCCGCTGCTCCGGTTTCTGGTCCCGTCGTTTTCCGTTTCCAATCCCGAACGCTACGACGACCCGGACCAACAGCACCTCGCGGACCACTACTGGAATATTCGGCGTCCCGCCCAAATCGCGTCGCTGGCACAACTGATGCGCCTCGGACGCCGGGCACTTCCGCGGGTAACGGCGCCGACGCTCACGATCGTTTCGCAAAAGGATGGGACCGTGCCCGCCAGAGTTGCGCAGCTGGTCGAACGGAAAATCGCGGCTGCCGAGTCCCGCACCATCACCCTCGCCGAATCCGGACACGTTATCACCAGCGGGGTGGAAAAGGAACTCGTGGCGGCGGGAGTGACAGAGTGGTTTACCCGGTCGCTTCCGTCGTAAATACCGGGACTGGACGTGCCGATATGAACAGTATGAAACGTATCGTGTTACCGGTTCTGATGGTGGTGGTGTTCGCTGCGTGGCTGGGAGCCCTGCCGGCAGATCGGACGATCGTCAATCCCGAAGGGGTGCCTCTGTTTTACGCCTTCGTGCCGCAACGGGAGGAGTCCGTTATTGGAGGCCCGGAAGCGCTTTATGACGATCCGGAACAGTTAATCGCGGGTATTCAAGAGTACACCGGAGAGGTGCGCACACTCGCACCGGGGGGGATGTGGCGGATTCCGTCGGACAGCGGGGTAATCGTCGGCTATTTCGGTGACGGAAACGCCCCGGTGGCGTTGCAGCTGGTTGCCATGCCGGTTCCGGAGGGAACCGGACCGGTCGAGATCATACCGTTCGGAGACGGTGCGTATCGTCTCGAACGATGGGAAGTTCCCGAGTTTTCAGAGCCGATCGTTCTCGACGGTATGGACGGCGAATGGGAATCGCGAGACCCGATCGTCCGGTTCGGGGCGATGGAGAGCGCCGCCCGGATAGAAGACAGCGTGCGGGGGCGTCTCCTGTCTCAGGACGACGCGCTGTTCTGGCGAGACTACGGAACGGGAATCCGGAGCGTGAAAAGCGTTCTGGGCGCCGGTTGGTGGTACGTTGCCATTGACGCGACAGAGCCTATTGAAGCGGGTACGTTTTACCATTTCCGTCTTTTCCCCGATCGCGACACCGCAAGCTCCGCAGGTCAGCTTGTGGTGCCCGTCGATGACCACAGCGGCCCGGTGGTGTTTCGCGCGCCCGCCGGAACGATAACGCTTGTTGGCCAGTATGTCCGCCGGGGAACATTTCTTGAACTGTCGATCGCACGGGATACGGTGGAATCGATGATGCCCCTCGCTTTTGAGAACGACTGGTCTGTGGACATCGCTTCATCCCATGGGGACGAAATGACGCGTGAACACTTCACCTGGGGGACGATCTTTCTGAACGATATCGCCGGGCGATAATGCGGCGCTTTTTCTGCGGAAATTGCGGGGAGGAGGTCGACCAGCGCGATGAGTTGTGCTCGCACTGCGGTGCGGTCTTTTCCGCAATCAAATGTCCCCAGTGCGGATATCGCGGAAAACTGCACGAGTTTCGTCACGGGTGTCCCTCCTGCGGGTTCCTGGGGGAGCATCGGGTGCGTGATACCGGGGGCTCCTCGCCGGGTCGCACCTCTGCCGTTTCCGGGGAGGGACTCCTGCAAAAGTTGTTCTCCGTGGCGTCCGGAAAATCCGGGTCTGACGGCGCGCCCGCGTGGTTGTTCTGGCTGATCCTGGCGGTAATGGTCGCTTCCTTTGGCGCGCTGGCGCTGGTATATATGTCGATATAGGCGTACTCGCGTTCCGACGCGCCCACGCATGACAAAGCCTCTCACTCCTTCCGAAGAACCTACCGAATAGAAAGTGCCACGCCCGCCTCGCCGCGGACGCTGTACCCCTCCTGCAAGTTGTTCAGAACCAGTGCTGCATAGACCGCGACCGGTGACGTGGGCGGGTCGTACGCGAGATCAACGGCGTAACTCTGTTGAATATCCGCGGCGCGGAGCGGCGACAGGTACCAGCGGAGTTCGCCGGCGAGAGTTGCCCGCAGCGCCCGGTGGTCCACGGATACCGCTCCACCTGCTGCAGGAATAACGCGCTCGAAAGATGCGAAATTCCGTCCCGCGTCAAACCGAATTCCCGGAACTGTCGCTAGTCGCACAGGTCCAAGCTGAACGCTCACCGGAAGATCGCCCCGAAATCGGGATTCCTCAACCGATCCGCCGGTGATCTCGTCCGCGGTCATGGCTGCGTGCGCCGCCACGGCGACCACGTCGTTTGGGGCATACCGGATCGTACCCAGGTTGAAGGCGAAGAGGCCGGTCGGTTCCGTGTCGTCCCCGGCAACACTCAGCTCTCCAGACGCGGACAGTACCACCGCCTCAAAAAGAATCGCTCCTGCTCGGAAGTAAGCGGGAACGGTCCATTCTGCGGTATCGATATATTCATACCGGCTGCCACCGCCAACCGTTGCGACGTAACGCGGCTGGGTGGACGTTATCGGTAGAGGGAAAAGCGGCGTACCAAATCCGTTCAGCCACAGAATGTCTCCCCGGCGGTCGGCACGGGATTCCACCGTAAAGCTCCGCGTTATCGGCGCTCCCGAGAGCTCACGATCCGTTCCGCGAATTACGACCGTGTACTCCCCGGCCGGTACCAGCGGGACGGTGATATCATTCACTGCCGTTGCGCCGCCCGTGTCATTTTTACCGACTCTTTCGTAAGCGCGGCCGTCCCAGGTGACGTGCGTTGTCCGCCGGACAAGTGTTTCTACCGCAGTGTACACCTCAATTCCCCCGGCCTCGGTGACGACCACGTGAACCGCTGCGGGGGCGTCGGTTGTCACGTCGAGAACCAACGGAGAGAGAAGCGTTCCATCGGTGGCCCGAATCGGCTCGCTTATGTCGGTGATGCGAACGGTTGGCCGCTCAATTTGTTCGAGCGTGACGATCACCAGCTCCGGAGGGTCCGCCTCGGCGCCCCCGTCTCCGGTGGAAGCGGTTACAGATACGCGTTGCCGTCGCGGTTCGTATCCAAACGCCCGAAACCGAATTGTATGGGTCCCGGGGGGCAATTCCAGCTCAGTAACCGGGCGCCAGCCACCGTTGAGGTACGCTTCGAGCGCCGTATCTGCGTTGCTCTCAAAAATAATCGTACCGCGTAGCGGCTCCAGGTCAAAGGTGCGTTCGACCGTCTCTCCCGCCGGAATATCCACCCATTGATCAACCGGGGAGTACCCGCGGAAGGTAACCCGCACCCGCCGTCGTCCCGGACGAATGTTCGAAACGGTCAGGGGCGTGGCCCCGACCGTGCGTCCGTCAATCGAGACCGTCGCTCCTGCGGGGGTGCTGCGAAGATCGAGGGTAGCGGTAAGAAACGAGCCGCCATCGCCGCTTTGCGCGGATATTGGCGCTGCAAGAAGAGATACCACCGCGAAACACGCGACCGCAATAACGCGCCCAGGCGAGTGAGGTGCCGACACTGATCGTTTCAAAGGCAGCAGGCCCATCTCCGGAAGTATAGTCAATCGAGGCGTGTGCCGATAGCATACAGTATATGAATGCGGCGCAAAAATTCGGCGTTGTCCTCGTTGCGATCGTTCTTCTGGTGTTCTTTCCGAAAAATACGAACGCTCAGGATCCGGATCTTTCCCTTCGCCGGGGGTTTCGAGCGGTGCAACTCGGTTTGACATTTGCGGAAGCTGAAGACGCGCTCCGCGGTGATTCGGCGTTTCAGTACCGTGGCCGGCCGGACGTCTCGATGGCTCTTTCCGACGGACAGGAACAGATCGATACACGTGGACGAGGGTATGTGGACCGGGGGCTTCTGGCGTTCCACAACGGACGGGTGTACAACATATCACTCTATCTGAATCAGCAACGGGTCGACTACTTTCAACTGTTCGAACAACTCCGCACGCGCTACGGGGACCCGGTCGATCTCGATCCGCAACGCGCGATCTGGGAAGACGAAACGACTCGAATAGAATTGGAACGACCGTTGACCGTCCAGTATCTGGACCTCGCCGTTTTTCGGGAACGACGCGGTCAGGCGCGCACCCGGGAGGCGGTTGAGGATACCACCCGCGAGGCGTTTCTTGAGGAGTTCTGACGGTAATGCGACGCAATAGATCGGGACGGAGACGCGCATCCGCCTTTGCGGTCCTGTTAATAACAACGGTTCTTACAACGACCGTTTCGTGTGAGGCCAGTGACGCGTCGGACCGTTTTGTCGCTCTGGAGGTTGGGTCGCATACGTTTGAGGTGGAGATCGCCGATGACCCGGACGAACGGGCAACGGGACTGATGAATCGTGACGAGCTGGCTCCCGGCCGGGGGATGCTGTTCGTGTTTCCTGAAGCAGCTCCCCGGAGTTTCTGGATGAAAAACACGCGCATTCCGTTGTCGATTGCGTACATCAACTCGCGCGGTGAGATCCTGGAAATTCGGGATATGGAGCCTCTGTCTTTGGATCCGGTTCCATCGCGCTATCCCGCCAAATACGCCCTTGAAGTGAACCGGGGACGTTTCGGCCAGCTGGGCATCACGGCGGGAACGGTCGTGGAACTGGCGGATCTTCCCGGCTGGGTTGAGGGTCGGTGAACACGCGGTGACGCGACTACTCGCCGTCGCGACTCGTCTCTTCGGTTGCAGGTGACCCGGCAGCGGCGTCGGGAACCGCGGTGTCGGGAAACAGTTCCAGCTCCGGTGGACTCTCGGTGTTCTCGGGGGGCGTGGTGAGAATCTCGATCCGTTGTTCCATCTGTTGCAGTTCCCGATCAAGTGAGCGGGAGAGCTCCATGCCTTCCTCAAACAGGACCGTCGCTTCGTCGATCGGAATCTCGCCGTTCCGCAGTTTCTCCGCTATTTCTTCGAGGCGGGCAAGGCGGCTTTCAAAGTTTTTCATCATCAATCCTCTCTACCAGTATGGAACCGTCGGCAAATTGGGCGCGGAGCGGTTCGCCGTACGGTACGCGTTCAGCCCGCAGCACGATGGAATCGGTCCGGGCGTCACGGATCAGCGCGAACCCGCGGTTGAGCGGCTCGTAGGGCGACGCGCCATCGATCCGCTCATGAAGCAGCGCGACGCGGTGGCGCAGATGTTGCAGGCGGCCCTGAACGCCGTCGATAATGCGCGCTCGCGCGTCATCCAGTCGCTGGTACCACGGCTGAACCAGGTTTCGGAACCGGTACCGCAGCTCCTCCTCGCCGACCCGGGCGAGACGGTTCTGCAGGCCGTCAAGATGGGAGCGGTACCCACGCAGTATGTCCATCTGTCGCAGCGCGATCCGTTCCGCAATATCCTGTTCTACCGCAGACACCAGTTCCGCCGCTGCAGATGGTGTCGGAGCGCGGGAATCCGCCGCCAGGTCACTTAACGCCCAATCGGTTTCATGCCCGACGGCCGACACGACCGGCACTGGTGATGCGGCGATCGCGCGTATCACCGCTTCGTCACTGAACGGAAGCAGGTCTTCGATCGAACCGCCGCCCCGTCCAACGATAATCGTCTCACCGAGGCGGTGAAATCCCGCATAGCGTACCGCCGCGGCGATGCGGGAGGCGGCCTGGTCTCCCTGAACAGGTACCGGTACGATGCGAATCGTGATTCTGGTTCGTCGGCGTCGGAGCACATCGATAATATCCCGTATCGCCGCTCCGGTCGGAGAGGTTACCACCGCCACCGCTGCCGGAAGCGTGGGAAGCGGGCGGTTTTGCTCAAAGAGTCCTTCTGCTGCCAAACGGCGCTTTCGGTCATCAAGCAGGGCAAGAATGTCGCCACGGCCGGCTTGTCGCATGCTGTGTACGATAAGCTGGTAGGATCCCCGCGGTGGATACACGCTGATCGCCCCGGCAACTTCAACAAGGTCACCGTCTGCGGGAACGCTACGCGCGTGGCGTTGGCTTCCCCGGAACATCGCACATTGAATTACCGCATCGGCGTCTTTCAGACTGAAATACCAGTGGCCGCTTGCGGCGGGCCGGAAATTCGAGACCTCACCGGTCACCATGACACGGGGAAACCGGCCCTCAAGGGTCGTTTTGATCAGGTTTGTAATCTCTGATACCGCAAAAACGCGGGCTGCGTCATCCGCTGATGGAAGCATACCCGTCTATGCTACCGCTCCCTCATGACACGCTCAAGCCCTGTCGATACATTAGATACATGGATCGTATCGTCATTTCCGTTTTTGGCGCACCAGTGTACCTCACAACAGCGTTTCCCGACGGTTCAACACCGGCGGAACTTTTTGCGCGACGCCTGGCAGAGCTCTCGGGAATTGACGGTTTTGAACACCCGCCGATCGCAATCGGTGGTGAGTTGAGTGCAAATGAACGGGGGGTAGTCGAGACCGTTCCCGGGTTCTCCGATTGGGAGGCACATTTCGGATTCGGTGGCGAGGCGGCATTGATCTACCGTCATCTTCACGACGTTCTCGAAACCGGCGTGGAACAGCTTCTGGTGCTCCGACTTGATGCGCCCTTCTTTGATACCCGGCAAGCCCGGGACCTGGTTGATCTGCACCGTCGTTCCTGGTGCGACTACACGTTCGCCGACGGGTATCCCGTCGGATTCACCGTCGAAGTAGTTCGACGGGACGTCCTGCCGGTACTTGGAGATCTTGCCGCGGCAGGACAGCTGCGGTGGAAACCCGGGGTTCTCTTTGAAACGCTGAGTCGGGATATCAACGCGTTTGATATCGAAACCCAAGCGGCACCCGATGATTTTGCCGGTATTCGTGCCTCTTTTACAGTGGATACCCGGCAGAACTATCTGTTGTGCCGCCGGCTTGCCGAATACACC
>JAQIBO010000129.1 GCA_027859055.1 Spirochaeta sp. | reverse complement strand
CTACGTGGAACACCGCGCCGCGGAGCCGGAGGTTGTTGTTCTTCCCGCCGGGGACCGGTGGGTGCGGACCCACGCGGCGCCACAGCGCACCGCGACGGGTGCGCATGTCACCCCCGAGGAGATCGCCGGCGGTGTCCGGGGCCGTGTCGCGGTCGTGACCGGCGCAGCGCAGGGATTTGGCCTGGAAATCGCCCGCGGCCTCGCCTCCCTGGGCGCGGTGGTGGCGCTTGCGGACCTGAATGTGGAGGGCGCCCGCGAGCGCGCGGCGGAGCTTGGCGCGCCGCACGCGGCGTTTGCCGTGAACGTCACCGACGAGGAGAGCGTCCGGGCGTTGATCGATGCCGTCGCTCGCGAGTACGGCGGAATCGATGTCGTCGTGAGTAACGCCGGCGTTCTCAAGGCGGGAAGTGTAAAGGAACTCGAACTCAAAGACTTCCGCTTTGTCACCGACGTCAACTACATCGGCTTCTTTCTGATGACCAAGCACGCGTCACCGGTAATGGCGTTACAGGCGGAGGGCGCGGCGGCGGCGAACGCGGCGTCCGGCACCGACGCTATGTCGCGTTCCGCCCCCTACCTCACCGACATTATCGAGATCAACTCCAAAAGCGGGCTTGTCGGGAGCAACAAAAACGCCGCCTACGCGGGCAGCAAGTTCGGCGGTATCGGTCTGGTGCAGAGTTTCGCCCTGGAGCTGGTTGAGCAGGGGACCAAGGTCAACGCGGTCTGTCCGGGAAACTACCTCGACGGGCCGCTGTGGAGTGACCCGGAGCGCGGCCTTTTCGTTCAGTATCTGCGCGCCGGCAAAGTGCCGGGAGCCACAACGATCGAAGAGGTCCGCCACTTTTACGAGGGCAAGGTGCCGATGAAACGCGGGTGCACCGGGGCGGACGTCGTGAGGGCGATCGCCTACGTCGTCGGTCAACAATATGAAACGGGACAGGCGGTCCCGGTCACCGGCGGGCAGGTGATGTTGGCGTAGGGACTGCCTCGCGGAGCTTGTCGGCTACCGGCATAGCGTTCTATGCTACCAAGATGGAGCGGAAAGACGTCCGTTGGAAGCAGCGGTTGGCCAATTTTACCAAAAGCGTGCGTAATCTTGACGATGCTCTTGCTATCGAAAAACCAAATACGATCGAACGTCAGGGACTGATAAAGGCGTTTGAATTGAGCTACGAACTCGCCTGGAAAACGTTACAGGACTACCTCCGGGAAGTTGGGATAGAGGATGTGATCGGACCGCGACCGGTCATTCGTTCGGCTTTTGAGAACGGACTTTTGACGGACGGTGATGGGTGGAGGGCGATGCACCAGGCGCGAAACGAAAGCGCCCACCTCTATGACGAAGATCACGCCTGCACCCTGGAAGGACAGATCCGTGAACGGTTTCGGGACCTCCTTCAAAACCTCTCTGATCATCTGACGATGAAAGATGAATAGTCCGACCGTCGCTCACACGGGCATCCCCGAGCGAATACTCGACGCCGTCCGCAATGCCGTTTGTGGTGACGAGCGCGTAGCCCGAGTCATCCTGTTCGGCTCACGAGCCAAAGGGAACTGGCGCGACGGTTCGGATATCGACATCGCGATAGTTGGCCGCAACCTCAATGCCGAAGACGTATGGAGGTGGGGCGAGCTCCTCGACGACGACACATTCCCCTGGTCGGTGGACATCGTCTTAATCTCCGACCAAACCGATGCCGCCCTCGTCGAACACGTCGAACGGGTAGGAATTGAGCTGTGCGGCGCCGCGCCGGCCGGGACCTGATGCCCGCCTACACCCCCGTCCCCGAGGGCGTCCGCTCCTTCCCCAGCGCCGCGTAGACCGCGATCCGTTCGCCGAGGGGCTTTCCGGCGGCGGGTCCCGCTTCCCCGAACAGTCCTCTCTCGATCTTCTCGGAAGCGGCAATCTCGTGTCCCACCAGTGCCCAGGTGCTTTCCCGCAAGTGCCGGAACTCCGGCTGGAGTACCTCCGGGCAGTGAAACGACTGGCGGCTCGAGTTGATGTCAACCCCGCTGATCTCAAGCAATCCGTGGCGCGCGGCCAGCTTCTGAACGCGTTTGAGCTGTTCATGGGTGTTTCGGGGCGGCATATACGTCACCGCCTGGAACCCCAACCCCGGTAGCGCGGCAAACAGTTCCTCAACGTAGGCGTCTTCAAAACGTTGCGCCTTTTTGTCGCCCGTGGGTGATTCACCGACGTCACCCAGGTATGAGTAGGCGGGGATGGCGCCGATCTCCCGGGCAAAGGCGGTGATCTCCGCGACCGGTGGACACTCCACGGTTCCGGGCTGCACAAAGAACTGCGGCACAAACTCAGACTTAAAAACCCCCAGAAGATCGTAGGCGCGATGCGGGTTGCCGGCGTTGTCGATCCGTTCCTGCGCCGTCGTCGACGTCTCAATACCCAACTGTTCCCGGAGCAGCGTGCTCGTCTGCGCCGGATCGGTGACTGCGTCCATCACCCGCAGGGCGAGGGCGTAGAGGATGTGTCGTTCGGTGACGCTGCCGCCCTCCTCGGCACGGGAAAGGGGACGGACGTCGCGATCGTAGTCCAACGCGCCGCGGTCCGCGGCGATGATCGCGTGGTGCCGCGCCGTCTCGGTTCGGGTGCGCTCCTCCCGG
>JAQIBO010000298.1 GCA_027859055.1 Spirochaeta sp. | reverse complement strand
CTCCTCCGTTGTCCACTCCCTGGAGAGGTGCTGTTCCGGCCTGACCGGGCGCCCGGTGCCACCGTCAAGAACGATCCACGCACTGGAGGCGTCCAGCAGGAGCTCTCCGTCGTCGTTGTGGACGAGAAACTCGCGCATCGCGTAAAGGCGAACCATCCGGCTTGGCCAGGTGGTAATCGTTATCGCCTCACTCCATCGGGGGCGCCGGAAAAAGCGCATTCCCACGCGGTGAAGCACCCAGTAGAGTTGGGCGCTCCCGTCGGTGAAGTCTACTCCGAGACGCTCCGCGTGCTGCCACGCCGCCTCCTGAAAGAGGCTTGCCATGCCGTCAAATCCGACCTGGTCGTCGGGACGGCAGAGAAAGCTGGGAACGCGAATCTGGTAGCGGTGCTTCACTTCGCCGGTCCTGACCGGCCGGTGGAACCGCTCTTGGAACCGCCCTTGGAGCTCCCCTTCGCACCGCTTTTGGACCCGGTGCCCTTGGACCCGCCCCCTTTGGTGCCGGTACCGTTGCGTGCGCCTTCCGCCGGCTTGGAGCCGGCCTTTGGTTGTTTCCCGGTTCCGAGCTGTGCCGGATGTTCCAGTAGCTCCATAAAGCGATCCACCCGGTAGCCACTTGCCGCTTCAGCTTCACGCCAGCGTCGGTAGACGGTATTCATCGCCGCAAGCTCATCGGCAACCCGCTTCCAGGTGATCTTCTTGCCCGCCGCGACAGATGCAGTAAGCTCATGCCACGCGCCAAGAACGAGGAGCCAGTCGGTGAGGCGCCCAAACGCCTCTTTGTTGAACCACGTTACCCCTTCGTGGACGTGAATCTGCAGGAAGTCCTCCACGTTGGCATCGGCGGTGAGTACGTCCATCGCCACAGCGGGTGCCCGCTCCGGTGTCTCTTCAGTGACGTACCGCCACCAGTTGTGGTGCGCCAGGGTGACCTGGACCAGCCGTTCCCAATACTTCGGCAGCGTCCCGGAGGGTTGAATCTGCAGGAGAACCGGCCTGAGCGCCTCCACCAGCTGCCATTCCGCCGCCTGGTCCAGCGCCTGAAACCCCGCCGCGCGAGCGGTGAGCTGCTCTTCTCCGTGGACAAAGACGTCCAGCGGCAACAGCAGCGTCAGGGCGAGAAAGACCGACGCGTCATCCCGTTCAGATGTCATGTGCGAGGCGATGAGGTCTGCGACGTCATCGGGGGCGTGGGCGGCGAGCTGCGAGAGCCGCGCCAGCGCCTGGCCGGTGTGCTTGAACAGTTGCGCCGCATCCTCCGGACGAGTGGTGTGGTCGCAGAACTGCGCGGCGATGCCGAGAAAGCCGCGGTACTGGTCGGTCAGTCGTTCCCAGTCCACCGGGTGGGTGTCATCAACCAGAGAATCAAAGAGGGTCCGCAGCACACCGGTGTTGGCGATCACGCCGAACGCGTCATGCAGCGGCTGCAACAGGAGATGTTTCATGCTCCGGTTGAGGTCCGGCGTCCCCGCCCCGGCGAGATGGTCCGCCAGGCGCGCGTAGTGGGAGTATTCGTTATCGGCCACCTCGGAGATGTTCAGGAACACCTGGCTCTCATACCCGTTCAGGGAGACAAACAGCCCGCGTTCGGAGATTTCCCCGCTGTTCCGGATAAACCACAACCCGCTGCGCTGCTCCTGGAAAATCACAAAGTGGTGCCACGAGGGGGTGAGTCCGAGGGCGGGACCGAGTTGCTCCCGGCGCTCTTCCCGATCGGTTTCCGCGTTGATGACGTACGGTGAGGAGGTGTGCAGCCATCCCGATGCACTCTCGTAACCGTTGTTGTACAGCACCAGCGTCCGTTCGTCGTGGTGCGCGTTGGAGTAGGCGTAAAGGTCGGTGAGTACGTTTCCGTCGGCGTTGTAGACGTCAAAGAGGCGAAAACTGGCCGCATCGGCAAAGAGGTACCGTTTGTGCATGAGCGGGAAGATCTCCCGCCGGTGGCGCTCGATAAGCTCCTGGTTGGGCGCCTCGTCCCAGTACGCCTGGCGGTACTCCATCCCGTACTTTTCGGCGAACCCTTCGATCTGCCCGTGGCCGAACATCGGGAGGCCCGGCATCGTGATCATCAGTGTCGCGACGCCGAAGTACTTGTCTCCCGTGCCGAACTGCGCCACCGCAGTCTCTTCGTCGGGGTTGTTCATGAAGTTCACGAAGCGTTTGAGCACTTCCGGGTCGTAGATCAGGGTGTTTTTCACCGTCTGGCGGTACTTATCGTTTTCCTCGTTTTTGAGCATGTTCATGAACGCGCTGTTGTACACCCGGTGCATGCCCAGGTTCCGCACGAAGTAGCTTTCCATCATCCAGAACGCCTCGGCCAACAACAGCGTGTCCGGCACTTCTTCGGCAACCCGGTCGACAACCTCGCGCCAGAACTCCTGCGGAATCGCCGCATCGAAGTCGCTTTGGGGCAGGCCGTATTCGCTTCGTGACGGGATATCGCCTCCCTGGCCAGGTGCCGGGTACCACAGGCGTTGAATGTGTTTCTTGGCCAGCGTCATCGCCGCATCAAAGCGGATAATCGGGAAGTTCCGCGCCACGTGCAGTATGAGCTGAATCACCGCCTCACGGACCTCTGCGCTGAGGTAGTCCAGCTGGGCGGTGTCGTTCCAGGGCATGCTCGTGCCGTCGTTTCCGTGGTAAATAAAGCGCGTCGCTCCCGAGTTGAAATCAACGTGCTTGAACACGACCGCCGCGTCGCTGCGGTCGTAGTAATGGTCTTCAAGGTAGATTCCGACGCCCGGGTGGGTGGAGAGGTTCTCGCCGTTGAAGTTGTAGCCCGGGAACGGTGAGTGCGGCAGGCTGACGTACCATTCGGGGTGCTCGTGAATCCAGCGGCTGTCGATGCCGGTGTGGTTGGGAACCATATCGGAGGCGACGCGGATCCCGCGGTACCACAGCCGGCGGCGAAGGTTGTCCAGGGCGTCCCACCCGCCGATCTCGTGTGCGATCTCGTAATCGTACAGCGAGTAGGCGCTGGCCTCCGCCTCGGGGTTGCCGCACAGGTTCTTGATCCGTTTTGAGGCGGACGACCGCTGCCACAGCCCGATCAGCCACAGGCCGGTGAACCCCTGCCGGGCGAGTTCGTCGAGTTCACCGTCGGGGATCGCATCCAGCGTGCGGATCTCCCGCTGGTACTGTTTGGAGAGCTGGTCAAGCCACACCAGGGTGCTCTTGGCGATGATCACCGCCCGGGGCATCCACTCGCGGTCGGGGCTGAAGCGGGCGTAGTCCTCCTCCTCGTCGCCCCCGGCCCCGGGACCGAACGTCATGACCTGCGTCTCTCCGGGGCCGAAAAATCGCCCTTTCGTCTCCTCGGAGATAACGTCGAGAGAGCGCATCAGCCGATCCAGATAACTCCCCAATACAGATGACCAGCGGGTCCGGATATACTGCAACTGGGCCTGGAGGTCCTCGGGATGGCTGATCGCCGGTGCCCGAAGCATCTCCAGAAGGGTTTGATCCTCCGGGCCAAACCCGGGGAGGGCGGCAAAGTACTCTTGCACCGTGCGCATCGCCGTCCGGTAGGAGGTGTCGATCGCGAGCAGTTCTTCGTCAAAGAGTTCGGTGAGTGACCCGTACGCCGGGTTCCGGTTGCCGACCCACATGACGATGATCTCTTCCAGGGCCACGTGGCGACCGCTCATTCCATCGACGGTGCGCGCCAGGCTTTCTTCCGGTGTCTCCTTCCCCGCATACACCTCGGTGGTGGGAAACCGCTCCGCAAACGTCACAAGCATCCGGTCCACGGCCGGTTTGCCGATCGCATCGACCAGGTTCTGCTCCAGCTGCTCCATCAGGGTGCGCCCGTACTGGCGAAAGTACTCGGCGATGAGGTAGTGAAACATCTCGTCGATGAGGCCCATCGCGTACACATCACCGGCACGAACTGAGCGGTCCGGGTGCAGTACTGCCCGCCGCACCGTGTTGATATGCATCGCGAACTCCCGGGCGCCGCGAATGTCGGCAAAGAGCACATGCCCGGCGAGGGAAAAGACCTCCCGACTGAACGTGTACGTGTCCCGGGCGCTGCGGGACACGTGAAACTCCCGTTTGGGGCCGGGGACGCGGTGGTCCATGTGCCAGCAGTTCAGCCGCCGGCGGGTGAGGTGCCGGTACTCGAAATGGGTGTGGTTCTGTCGGTTCATCGTGTGCTCCTTTTGCAGTATCACGCCGGCGAGAGGCCGGAGGTGCGAATCGCGGTCAGGGCGCTGACCTCCGCACTGAGGGTCGGGTTGTGCCGCAGCTCTTCCAGGGTGAGCGGCATGCGCCATGTCCAGTTAAAGTCGTTGTACGTACCGGGAACGTTGACGCGCTCCTGTTCCGGGTCGTCGTGGATGACTTCCGGGCTGAGCGCCAGAAGATCCTGGAGGGCAAACACGACGATTCTGCTCGGGGCATGAAGCATCGCGCGATAGACCTGCCGGGCCGTGGCCGGATCAAACTGCGCGGGGCACGGCCCGTCCATGCCCAGCATCTCCCACAGATCCTCACGCCCTTCCTCGTTCTCCCACCAGCCGCGCATTGTGCTGGTGTCATGCACGCTGGGCGCACAGACGCTGAGTTCCGGGTACTCGCCGAACGGAATAATCGGTTGTCCCGGCGCGTCCCACGAGTAGGTCCAGCGCGGGATGTTCAGGCCGAGAATACCAAGGCGTTCCAATACGCGCGGCACCGCCTCGGGTACCACCCCGAGGTCTTCCGCGCAGGGAAGCATATCGGAGCTTTCTTTCATCACCTCCAGGACGTGATGACCGTGGTCCGCCCACAGCTCGTTACTGGCCACTCCCGCGTGGGCGACCAGCGCTTCAAAGCGGTCGCGTTCGGTGTCGTTGAGGTGGTTGTAGCGACTGCACTCGCGAAACGTCCACGTCGGCGCGTGGGTGCCGTCGGGGAGGCGCACGAGGGCCCGGTCGCGGTACTGCTCCAGAACCCACCCACGCTGGTCCTCGGTGAGCGCCAGATCGGCAAGCTCCTGCTCGCCGGAGATCTCCGGTGCGAAGCGAAAGAGGTCTTCCCCGTCGAGTTGTTGGAACACCGGCCCGATCAGCTCGTCGACCGTTCCGTTGAGGTGTTCCCGCAGCTCCGCTCCATCGATATGCGGCTCCCGGAGCCAGGTGATGCGGTCCGTATCAAAGCCGGCGTCCCGCCATTCGTCATCGGTAATCCCGTGTTGCGGCCAGAAGAAGCCCGGTATCCCCGAGTAATTCCCCGCCGGCACCGCCCAGATGCGGAAAAACCCGAGGACGTGGTCGATGCGGTAGGCGTGGTAGTAACGGGCGGCGTGTTTCAGGCGGTTGCGCCACCAGTCGTAGTCCCGCTCCGCCAGGCGTTCCCAGTTGTAAATCGGAAAACCCCAGTTTTGTCCCAGGGCGCTGAACATATCCGGTGGCGCCCCCGCGCGCAGCTCCGGGCGAAAGATGTCCCGGTCGTACCACGCATCGGCGCTGTCTTCGTTCATCAGAATCGGAATATCGCCTTTGAGCGCGATACCGCGGGTGTCGAGTTCCTCCGCCACGCCGGCAAACTGCTGCGCCAGGCGCAGCTGCAGCCACGCATAAAAGCGCGTGTCTCCGGTGAGGTCGCGCCGCTTCCACAACCGTGTGATCCCCGCGGCGTCAATGTCGCGCTCGCTTTCCCATTCGGTCCACGACCGTTCCTCGTTGCGGTTCTTCAGTGCCCGGAAGATCGCGTACGCTTTGACCCACGGGTTTGCCCGCAGAAAGGCGTTCAACTCGCCGGATGCGCTGGTGACCGGATCGGTCGCATCAAAGAGTTCGCGAAGCATCTCCATCTTGGCGGTAAGAACTCCCGCGTAATCAAACCGCGCGGTCGGTTCAAAGCGTTGTCGTGCCGCGGTAATCGTGCCGTTGAGCTTCTTCTGGAGATCCGGCGGCGCCGCGGTGTACTCGGGAAGTTCGGTTATGCGGATGTACAGTGGATGCAGGGCGTTGGCGCTCAGCGCGCTGTAGGGTGAACTCTCACTGCCGGTATCGTTGACCGGGAGCAGCTGAATCAGGCGTATGCCCGTCTCGGCACACCACTCGCCGAGGAGGCGCAGATCGGCAAACTCTCCGCAACCGATGCTGTCCTTGCTGCGTAAACCTGCCGGGGGAATGAGAATCCCGGTTATCTTTTCTGATGTATGCGGATATTTCACCTGCTGTCCTCCATTGCGTGTATTTCAAGTATAGAGGAGGTGACGGTTGCCGACAATGCGGCGTCAGGACGGCAGGCGAAAACGGAGACGGCTTCAGAGCTCCTGCATCCGGTCGCGGATGCGCGCGGCTTCCTCGTAATTTTCGTCTTGTACCGCCTTTTCGAGAGCTGCTTCCAGGCGGGTCCGTTCCGTCGGCGGGGCGGTCTCTTCCGGCGCGGTATCCGGATCTTCCGGGTTGTCCATCGGTTCAAGCTGGGCGTCTTCATCGGTGATCAGATTAACCGCCACACCCGCTTCATCGACGATCGATTCGGCGATGTACACGGGGCACTGCACGCGCGAGGCGATACCCAGGCTGTCGGAGGGACGAGAGTCCACCACGATCCGTTTCAGCCCCTGCTTGATCACCAGGCGGGAATAAAACGTCCGGTCCTTGAGGTCGGTGATCTCCACGCGTTCCACGCTCATGTTGCTTTTTTCAAGAACGGAGATAAACAGGTCGTGGGTCATGGGGCGGGGAACCGGGACGCTTGCCAGTCCGAACAGGATAGACTGCGCCTCCAGCTGCCCGATAAAGATCGGAACGGCGCGGTCACTACCGACCGGCTTTACGAGAACGGCGTTTCCTTTGTCGGTACGCGCGACTGTCCATATCTCTGCTTCTACGAGCATGATGTTTTTCATACCTTCTCATCTAATAATAACAACGCGGGAGCGTGTTTTCAACGTTCGGTCTCGTATATCGCCCGGGCAATCGGCATCCGGCGCCCCGTTCCGAACGCCCGCGGGCTGATTTTGAGCACCGGTGGCGCCTGGCGCCGCTTGTACTCGCTGCGCCCCACCAGATGCAGGATCTGCGTAACCGTGTCCGGATCGTGTCCGGCTTCGATAATCTGTGAGGATGTTTCGCTGTGAATCACGTAGCGGGTAAGGATCTCGTCGAGGATATCGTACGCGGGGAGGCTGTCCTCGTCTTTCTGGTCCGGCCGCAGCTCCGCCGAGGGGGGCTTGGTGATAATCGCCTCGGGCACCACGGTGCCGGCGCGGTTGAAGTGCCGCGCCAGTCCGTACACCTCGGTCTTGAGAAGATCCCCGATAACCGCAAGTCCCCCGGACATGTCTCCGTAAAGGGTGCAGTACCCCACCGCCAGCTCGCTCTTGTTGCCGGTGGTCAGCGTCAGCGAGCCGAACTTGTTTGACCACGCCATCAGCAGGTTGCCCCGCGCGCGGGCCTGGATGTTTTCCTCGGCGACGCCCGGTTCGGTACCGGCGAATTCACCGGCGAGGACCGCGGTAAACGCCTCGTAAATCGGGAGAATGGGGAGCGTTGCCGCGGCGATACCGAGGTTGGCGACGAGCTCCTCCGAGTCGGAGATGCTGCCGCTGCTGGAGTACTGCGAGGGCAGGAGAAACGCCTTGACGTTCTCCGGGCCCACCGCCCGGGCGGCGATAACCGCCACAACCGCCGAGTCGATGCCCCCGGAGAGGCCGAAGTGGACCCGGGAAAACCCGGTCTTGCGCAGATAGTCGCGCAGGCCGAGAATCAGCGCCGCCTCGAGATCGGCGTAGCGCTCCGTCTCGCCGGGAATCCGGGGTGCCGTCGCGGCCGTCGCTTCGGCTCCGTTGTCCGCAACCGTCCGGGTGATCCCCCGCGTTCCGCCGGCGTCCACACTCACCACGCGCACCTCTTCCGAAAAACCGGTCAGCAGGTGCTGCAACGAGCCGTCACGGCCGGTTACCAGAGAGTAGCCGTCAAACACGAGGCTGTCATTTCCGCCGACGGAGTTCACATACACCAGGGGAACGCCGCTGTTGCGTCCGATTGAGGAGGTCAACTGAAAACGGGTGGCGACTTTGCCGCTGTGAAAGGGACTTGCCGAGGGGGCAAGAATGATCTCCGCCCCGCCGTCCAGGAGATCCCGCACCGGGTCAATGGGGTAACGCGAGCCGGGCACCGGTTCCGTCTCCCACCAGATATCCTCACAGATCGCGATGCCGATGCGGACACCGTCGAACTCCCAGACGCGACTTTCCCGGGCGGGCTCAAAGTAGCGCGCCTCGTCAAAGACGTCGTAGGTCGGCAGCAACCGTTTGGCCTGGCGAAAGACGATCCGGCCGTCGAGGATAACTGCTGCAACGTTTTGCAGCGCCTTTCCGGCGGGCGTGGGAGTCCGGTCAACGTAGCCGATAACCACCGCGATACCCGGTGGCAGCGTGCGTTGCAGCTCCCGCATCGTCTTGAGGTTCTCCTCCACAAACGCGGCGTGGTCGAGAAGGTCCATCGGCGGATAGCCGCACAAGCTCAGTTCCGGAAACACGATCAGCTCGGCACCTTCGCTGCGGGCGCGCACCGTGGCGGTACGGATCGCATCACCGTTTCCGTCAAAATCTCCGATTGTGGTGTTTATCTGCCCTAACGCTATTTTCACGCCGTTGACCTCTCCCTATGGGGTAACTACTATACCGTACCATGGAACAAGCCGTCCTGATAACGGGCAAGCAATCATCGTTCACCGACGATCTGATCCAGGAGACGCTCCGCCGGACGGGCCGCGTGTTTGCCTCCTATGACGAGAACGATACCGCGCCGGAGGTGCCCGATACGTTCGGAGATTCCCTGCGGTACATCCCGTGGACGCGGCGCTCGCTGATATCGGCACGGACGATGATGCTTTCCATCGAGGCGGAGGGAGAGATACCGCAGCGGGCGGTTGTTGTCTGTGCACCGGAGGGAATCAACACGTCGCTACACGAAACCTCCGCGGCGATCGTCGAGGAAAAGGTGGATGCCGCCGTGAAGGGCTACATCTTTGTGCTGCGGGAGATCGCCGCAGCGTACATCCGGCGCGGTGCCGGCGACCTGACGATCCTCTGGTACGATCCGGGGATGGAAATCCTGCCGCCGGTGGATGCCGCGATCGCCGGGGCGGTTCAGGGTCTGGCGCAGTCGATGATCGCGTTTTACGAAAACGAACCGTTTACGCTGCGAGGCCTCTACGCCTCCGACGCGGATGGCCGCGGCGTTGCCCAGTGGGCGCTGGAGCAGATTATCGACCGGAGCGAGAAAAGCGCCGGTCGGTGGCAGAAATACGGACAAAAGATGAGTCTTCTCCCGTTTCGCCGCTGAGGCGGCGCGGGAACTGTGGAGCGTTGTACATGAAACTATGGATGCGTTACATCGCCGGTACCGTGGCGGGCATCGCCCTCGGTGTACTGGTGCCGGCCAGTGGGGGTGACACCCTCATCGTTCTGGGGCATCTCACGGATATTCTGATCCGGCTTGGCCGGTTTCTCCTCTTTCCCATGGCGTTTTTTGCGATGATCATCGCGGTGGACGAGCTGCGTGATGACCGCCGGACGTTTGCGGTGCTGTGGAAGTCGCTTGTGGTGACGGCGGTCACCGTGGCGGGAGCCGTTGCCGCGGCGCTGGTGGCGATGCTGGTGTTTCAACCGCAGCGCGTTCCTCCGATGGTGCAGGAGTCCACCGTTGTCACCCCGCCGACGGTGTTTGAGTTGCTCCGGACGGCGATTCCCCGCAACGGGTTTCACGTGTTTTCCCTGGGGGAAAGTGCCTTTGCGATGATCCTGCTCCTGGCGCTGCTGGTCGGGTGGACACTGCGCTACGACCGGGAGATCACCTCCCCGGTCTCCCTGGTTGCCGATTCGGCCAACCGCATTTTGTACCGCCTCAACCAATACTTCACCGGAGTGCTTGGTTTCCTCCTGGCGATTCCCGTGGGCATGGTGGTGGTCCAGCTTCGCGAGACCCCGGATCTGGCGCTGTTCACCCAGTTTCTGATCGTGATCGGTACCACCGTGGTGGTGGTGGGAGTCGTGATCTATCCGGTTGTGCTGTACCTGTTCGGGCGTGACCCCGCGGCGGCGCTGCGGTGGGTTACCGGAATGACGGCGCCGGGGCTCGCCGCCCTCTCCAGCGGAGACGTGTACTTTGCCACGCCAACGCTTGCGCGGGCGGTGAAAGAGGAGCACGGCGTGCCGCGCCGGATTGGCGGGTCGGCAACGTATGCACTTGCGGTGTTCAACCGCGCCGGCAGCGCGATGGTTGCGGTAGCGGCATTTCTGCTGGTGATCCGCTCATACACGGCGCTGGAAATCGGCGTGGGCGAGACGGCGGGGATCGTTATTGCCGGGGTGCTCTTCTCGTTCCTGCTGGGGCGGACACCCGCCGGCGGGGTTACGTTGCTCTTGAGTTATCTCGCGATCCGGTACGGACGGGGGATGGAGGAATCCTACCTGATTCTGTTGCCGATCATCCCCGTTCTGGAGCGCCTCGGGGCGTGGCTGGACGTGATGACCCACGGGTTTGTGACCGTTCTGGTTGCCGATATGGAGCGGGTGCGCCGCTCCACAACTGACGGCGTCCACACCACCGCCCGCGGGTAGCCCCCGGCGGGGGCGGGTGCCAGGCCGGGGGGCCACCGG
>JAQIBO010000294.1 GCA_027859055.1 Spirochaeta sp. | reverse complement strand
GCCTCGTCCTCGAGCACGATGTCGAGCTTGTTCAGGGCATCGGCGAAACCGGCGCGGCCCGAGTGCTTGCCGAGGATCATCTGGCCGGCCACCTGCCCCACCGAGGCGGCGTCCATGATCTCGTACGTCTCCTTGGCGCGGAGCACGCCGTGCTGGTGGATGCCCGACTCGTGGGCAAACGCGTTTTCGCCGATAATCGCTTTGTTTCGCGGAATTGGAAACCCGATCATGCTTGAGAGCATCCGTGAGGTCGGGTACAGCTGTCTGGTGTCGATACGGGTGTCAAGGTTCAACACGTCTTTCCGCACTTTCAGCGCCATGACAACCTCTTCCAGGGCGGCGTTTCCGGCGCGTTCGCCGATTCCGTTTATCGTGACCTCCGCCTGGCGGGCTCCGGCTCGCAGGGCGCTGATCGTATTTGCGACCGCAAGGCCCAGGTCGTCGTGGCAGTGAACACTGAGAATCGCCTTGTCGATATTCGGAACCCGGTTGCGGATCGTTGTGATCAGTGCCGCGTACTCTTCCGGCACCGTATAGCCGACGGTGTCGGGAATGTTGAGGATCGTTGCTCCCTCTTCAATCGCCACCTCCAGAACTTTGCACATAAAGTCAACGTCCGATCGCGTGGCGTCTTCGGGAGAAAACTCCACCTCGCCGCACTTGTTGCGGGCGTACCGGACCGCACGGCGCGTCATTTCAATCACCTCGTCAGGCTTCTTTTTGAGCTTGTACTCCATGTGGATCGGAGAGGTGGAGACAAACGTGTGAATCCGTGGTCGTGCCGCGTCGGCCAGTGATTCTGCAGCGGCGTCGATGTCCTGTTCCACGCTGCGCGCCAGCACAGCGATCGTCGAATCCTTGATCCGGTCGCCGATCTGTTTGCACGCCAGGAACTGCTCCGGCGATGAGACCGCAAACCCCGCTTCGATGACATCCACTCCGAGATGTTCGAGCTGCAGGGCAATCTCGAATTTCTGTTCGACATCCATCGACGCGCCCGGCGATTGTTCACCGTCACGCAAGGTGGTATCAAAAATCTGAACCTGGTCCATGTCCTACTCCGTCTTTCTGCCTGGATACAAAAAAAGCCGCCCTTCCGTGAAGAAGGACGGCCTCTTGATCTCAAGAACCCCGTTGGCTCATCCCTCCACGGATACAGCTTGATCTCCAATAATAATTAGGAGACCGAGAATACCGGAAAGGATGATTGTCGCAGTCATAAATACCTGCATCGGTTGAAGTCTTGTCGATAATCCGGTACCTGTCAAGCGTTCGTGTCGGGTTCTGTTGGGAAAATTCGAACAGATCGCATATACTGGAATAGAAATGCCGCAGAACAGCCAGTTCGAAGTGCTCAGCAACCAGCTTACTACCCAGGAACGACAGCAGATGCTCGCATCCATTCGGAAATCGATGGAGGCTCAGGCTGAGCCAATCGTTTCGGAGATAGATCCGCCGCCGCCGCCGCCGGAGGTCCAGATGCAGACGCTGGGGCTGTGGCAACGGCTGCGCCTGTTTCTCGCTCAGATCTTCACCGGTCGCGATAAAGATGATGTCCTTCAGGAGTGGGTGATGCGCTCGCTTCAGGAACAGCTGATAAAAGCCAGCGTTGACGGGATCGACGCAAAGACCGGCCAGTTCAAAGAGGCGTTTGCCCGGGACGTGGACGAGCTCAAACGCGCGGCGCTCACGCTGTTTCCCGTCGTTGAGATCGCCGCCCGACGCCGGACTGAACTGGTGCTTGCCCTCGCGATGCACAATTTTCCCGGAATCCACCGCGAACTGGTTCGCAAAACCGGTGAGGAACACGTCAGGTCTATTGAGGAGGAGAGTGAACGCTACCTGAAACGGCAGCTGAACGGCACCCTCGATGACATGCTGGCGGATGTTCCCACAAGTTCCCGCGGGGCGGTGAAGAGCGCTCTGGAACAGGCGGATACGCTCTATCGGCTGGCCTCATTTCCGTTTAACGGCGTTCTCGGCAGTTTTGAAGGGGTCGGACAGGAGACGGGGCGTCACTGTGCGTTTGACTACGTGATTCGCAATATCGAGACCCTCAATCAGACGCTTGCCGCGCTCACCCGGCCCGTTGATCTTGCTCTGCTCGAGGCGCTGGTGATGCTCACCCCCCGGGAGGCGGACGACGCCGGAACGGCGGGCAACGAGGTAGACAGCGAGACAGGCGAAGAGGCGTTTCAAGAACAGATTCGTTCCGGCCTGAGTGCAATGACCGCAGCGCTCAGCCGCTTCCGGTCGTTTGCCGAACAGTATCCCCTCACGCTGATCGTGCGGATCGTCAAGGAGGATCCGTGGTGGATGCCCCGGATTGAGCAGAGCGGCGAGGACTGGTCGCTTCTGTACCGGAGCTTTTTCACCGACCGGATTCACCGCATAGTCCTGCGTGTTTCCCTGGAGGGCCAGGTCAAGAAACACCTTGCCACGTTGAGGGATACCGCCGGGGGTACACCGGAACCGATTGCGGGGCTTCCCGGCTCTGACTCCGATGTCCCCAGCCGCGGCTGGTACCGCGGTATTGCGCTGAAAACTCTTGGCGGTACCTTGATGCAGACGGTCATCCCGCGCCTCAAGATCGTTCTGACCAGTGGCGAATTTTACAAGAGTTCCAACCGGGCGCAGTTTAACGACGCCTATAACGATTTTGAGCAGATTCCGAATAGAACCGCCGAGTTTGAGGACCATCTCTCCGCGGAGGGCTCCTGGGGCAGCGTCCTGGCCGCCGGAGCCGGGACAGACGATGTCGGGGGCGACCTCGCCGAGGCGGCTCCGACCGGACGCGGCGGGATCGTAGCTCGCGCTGACCAGGAGCTGGAACGGCTTGCGGACACGGCGCACACTACCGTGGAGATGCTGGTGAACGTGCTTGGTGGAATCCTCTACGCCCGTCCGGGCAGTTCGTATGACACTCTTGCAAACTACGGGCAGATCGGCGGACGGCGGAACGCCGAGTTTATCGACGAATTGAAAGAAGCCCATGCGGACCTTCAGGCGTGGTTGACCGTTTTTGAAGAACTCCGGACGCTGGAAAAGCGTGCCGTTGAGAATGAAATCGTTCTGAGTACCAACCTCGCACGCCGCGGCGAGTGATGACGTTTCCCGGGAAATACGCTATTCTCACGACGATATGAAGCAGTACCGTACCCAATGGCGTCCCCGTGTCGCCGATGCCCTGATGCAGATCGTGAACGACCCCAACTTGCGCGACCAGATCGACCAGGCGCTGATCGTCGAGACGCCGCCGAGCACAGACAAAGGAGATATCGCGTTTCCGATGTTTCCCTTTGCGCGAATCATGCGCCAGAATCCCGCGGCGATAGCAGAATCGGTAGCGGAGCGTCTCCGTCAGCACGGAGAAAGCGACGGCGCCGAGGTGCGGACGGAAGGCCCGTATGTGAACATATTTCTCGATCGCGCAACGGTCTTTGCCGACGTGGTGAACGATGTGTTGGACCGCGGTGCCGATTACGGTGCGGGCACAGACCTTGCCGGCACGCGGGTGATGATCGAGTTCAGCTGCCCCAATACCAACAAACCGCTGCACCTCGGTCACCTGCGCAACGATGCGCTCGGTGAAAGTACCGCGCGGATTCTTGCCGCTGCCGGTGCGGACGTGCGCAAGGTCAACCTGATCAACGACCGGGGGATCCACATCTGCAAGTCAATGCTTGCCTACCAGACGTTTGGCAACGGAAGCACCCCGGAACAAGAGGGCAGGAAGTCGGACCACTTCGTTGGTGACTACTATGTGCGGTATGCGCAGTGGGAGAAAGAAGATCCCGAGGCGGAGGCGCAGGCGCATGCGCTTCTTAAACAATGGGAGGACGGTGACCAGGAGACCCATGATCTGTGGCTCCTCATGAACCGCTGGGCGATAGAAGGAATTGAAGAGACCTACCGCCGGACGGGAATCTCCTTTGACGACACCTACTTCGAAAGTCAGACGTACACGCTTGGTCGTGATGAGATAAACCGCGGCCGTGAAGCGGGGGTGTTTTATCAGGACGAAAAAGGTACCACCTGGGTGGACCTGACAGATATCAACCTCGACAAGAAAGTGCTGCTTCGCGCGGACGGGACGTCACTGTATCTGACCCAGGATATCGGGACGGCGATTCGGCGCCAGGAGGACTGGCCGTTTAACCGCCTCATTTACGTTGTTGCAAGCGAGCAGCGCTACCACTTTCAGGTGTTGTTTGAGGTGCTCAAGCGGCTTGGATGGAAGTGGGCTGAAAACCTGTTTCACCTGGCCTACGGAATGGTCAACCTTCCCGACGGCAAGATGAAATCCCGGGAGGGCACCGTTGTCGACGCGGATGTGCTCCTTGACGAACTTGCGGGAATGGCCGCCGGAGAGATCCGGGAAAAAGGGCGCGCCGATGAGATCGGTGATGTTGACGCAACTGCGGAGAAGATCGCCCGCGCCGCGCTCCACTACTACCTGCTGCAGACGAGCCCCGTGAAAGATATGATCTTTGACCCGGCTGAGTCGCTTTCCTTCACGGGTAATACCGGTCCGTACCTGCAGTATGTAGGTGCTCGCGTGTCCAGTATGCTCCGGAAAGAATCGGCACCGGATCGGGTGGAGCCGCTTCGGCCCCAATCTGAAGAAGAGTGGCAGCTGGTGCACGCGCTTGCGTCATATCCGCAGGTGGTATCAGACGCTGCCAACGGGTACAACCCGTCCCTGGTTGCCGGCGCGTTGTACGAGATCGCCAAGACGTTCTCCCGGTTTTACCACGACCATCCGATCGCGGTGGCGGATGATGCGGCGGTGCGAGACACCCGCCTGGGGTTGTCCGCTGCGGTACGAAACGTAATGCAGCACGGTCTGAACCTGCTGAACATCCCGTTCGTCGACCGGATGTGAGCTAAAATCCTACGTATACGTCGTACAATTCGGTAGTGTATCCTACATTTTCGTATAACGTACATTTTCGTATGATTACTTCCGGTACTGTAATTCGTTTGAAGCGAGTGACTTACAATAATATGCAAAAATTGGCCCGATAATTGCATAATTATACTTAGGAGTGTGCATGCAACACATACGAAGGCCTCGAAAACATCAACTATACGACCCCGCGTTTGAACACGACGCGTGTGGAGTCGGGTTTGTCGCCCATCTGAAGGGGAAAGCTGCCCACAAGCTGTTGCCGGAGGCGCGGCAGATCCTGGTAAACATGGCACATCGCGGTGCGGTTGGTGCGGAACGCAATTCCGGTGATGGTTCCGGAATTCTGACCGCACTCCCGCACACGTTGCTTGAGCGGGTCGCCCGCGACGAGCTTGGAGAGACCCTCCCGGAACGTGGCCGTTTTGCAGCGGGCATCGTCTTCCTGTCTCGCGATAAAACCGAACGAACCGCCTGCGAAACGGCGTTTGCAGAGATCACCGCGGAAGAAGGACAGCGCTTTATCGGGTGGCGCGATGTTCCCCGGGACAACAGCATGATCGGACCGACCGCCAGAGCCTCAGAGCCGGTAATGCGCCAGGCGTTTATCGCCGCCGGCGACACGGTGAGTTCCGAGGTGTTCGAGCGCAAGCTCTACGTTATTCGTAAGCGCCTGACCAACAAACTGCGTGGGAGCGCTGTGGATACAAACGACATGTTTTATATCTGCAGTCTCAGCACCCGTAATATTATCTACAAAGGAATGCTCACGCCGGAACAGCTCTTTGAGTACTTCCTGGACCTGACCAACGAACGGTTTGAAACTCACGTTGCGATGGTGCACAGCCGCTTTTCCACCAACACCTTTCCCAGCTGGGACCGGGCGCAGCCGTTCCGCTTTATGAGCCACAACGGAGAGATCAATACCCTGCAGGGTAATGTGAACAAGATGCGCGCCCGGGAGGGGGTCATGGAAAGCGATCTCTTCGGGACGGACCTCCAGAAAATCATGCCCGTGATCGAACCGGATCTGTCCGACTCGGGTACCTTTGACAACGCGCTGGAACTCCTGCTGCAGAGCGGCCGGGACCTTCCTGAGGCGGTGATGATGATGGTGCCCGAGGCGTGGCACAACCATCGCCACATGCCTGACGAGGGCAAGGCGATGTATGAGTTCATGAGCGCGCAGATGGAACCGTGGGACGGTCCCGCGTCAATCGCCTTTACCGACGGCCGGGTGATCGGAGCGCTGCTTGACCGCAACGGACTGCGCCCCAGCCGCTATTATGTCACCGAAGACGACCTCGTCATCAT
>JAQIBO010000240.1 GCA_027859055.1 Spirochaeta sp. | reverse complement strand
CGTTGTGGAGCCTTCGCCGATCATGAACGGTTGATTCCTGGAATACACCAAACTGTCACCACGAGGCGGGTGGCCCTGAACCCGATGAGCGTCAGGCGCGTCCGCTCAACGCCAGTTCGATTCTTTTCTGACTCCCAATGTATGTAACACGGAAGAACCGGTACTGAATCGCGATAGTATGGTGTTGCGGTATGGCAGGTAGTATGGTATATTGTATGTATGAATGGGTGGTGGTGTGAGTGAATCACGGAAGGTGACCTACCAGTTGTCGGAAGAGGTGGTGCGTGAGGTTCGCGAGGCGGTACGTGACGGATACGCGGCGTCGATGAGCAGGTTTGTCGAGGATGCGATGCGGGATCGGCTGCGTGAGATCGCGGTGGAGCGGATGCGGGAGCGGCTGCGACGGGCGGCGACGGACCCGCTTGTCGCCAGGGATATCGAGCGGGTTGAGGCGGAGTTGCAGGACGTGGAAGAGCAGCTATGAAAAGACAATGGGAGATCTACGCGATTGATGAGGTGAGCCGGGTTTCTTTCCTTGTCGTGAGCTCCGATGCAGTCAACGCGGTGTTTCCATACGTCTCGGTCGTTCCGGTGGTCAGGAAGGGTGACGGACGGGAACGTGAACGGGAGGTGTATCCGGTTGAAGCGTTGCTTGGCGATCGAGTAGCGATGGTCCATCAGATCCGTACCCTGCGTGCCGACCGCCTCACGATCCGTCGGGATATTGTGGACGATGAGGTGAGCCGGACCGCCGTGAAGGAAGCGATGGCGGCGTACTTTGGCTGGTGAGGAGGTGGTGATGCCGGACGATGCAGGAAATATCTATCTGTTTGAAGCCTTGGAACTCCGGGGCGAGTTTGACGGAAGAATCAAAACGGTAAAGGAATCTCTCCCGGAGTCCCGATCCGGTATCGATGGATCCTCGGTTTTGCGATGGGCCAGCGACACGGGAAATACCGTCCCGGCGACGGATGTGGATGTTGCGGCGTTACGGGCCGAAATGAAAGCGCTGGAATACAAGCGCCGGAAGTTGAACGCAGCGATCCAGGAGGCGAATTTCCGGAATTCCGTCTCCGTAGAAGGCGAATCGCTTTCGCTCGCCGAAGCGTTGGACCTGCGAAAAGCGACCCGCGATTCGATCGGGGAGCTCCATCGGAGAACGACTTCGGCGGCTTTCGTTCGTGTCATCCATAAGGAGGACCGCGATATCCGTGATGAGCCGCTGTTCAGTTTTACCGAAGTGCTTGGAGAGTTGAATCAGGCGCGTCGGACCTTTCGTGCCCTGAATCGCGCCCTGCGACAGGCGAGTTTCCAGGTCGCGATAGCCTTTCGGGATGAGCCGATCGGAGGGTGATGGAAGGAGCGATCGCACAACGGCGGGACGGTATTCATTTTTTGGGAGACAGGGGGGCAGGAGCGACCTTTCCGGCGACGGAAAGTAGCCCGGTGAACCGACGACCGTAACGGTCGGGCCATTCATAAAAGGTTTGAACCACCTATCAGGTAATCGGTAAAGCCATTCAGCGCCAAAACCGGAAAGCGTGATAGCAGACAGAACCTGAAACAACAGAGCGGAAGGGCCCCGCGTCTCCCGTCTTTAATCAAAAGGGGTGCTCGATGGAAGCGGCAAAAGAGGATGCAAGGCGTATCAGTGGCGTTGCTGAAGCGCTTTCTTATAAAACCGAGCTTGAGTTGCGGGAGCGGTTGGTCAAGATTGAAGTAGGTCTTGTAAGCCAGGATACATTGCTGCGGTGGAAGATTGAGCGGTTGGAACACCGTCTGGCGCGGTTGGAGAATCGGCCCCTATAAAAAGTGAGTCACGTCGGTCCTATCGCCGCTCCGTAAAGACAAAGGGGGTAGGCGGGGGGGGCCGGCCCCGATGAGCGTCAGGCGCGTCCGCTCAACGCCAGTTCGTCTGAAAATTCTGACTGTCCCTGACATTCAGGGACATTACTCATTCTCGGCCAGTTATGCGGGCGACGGCAGACTCCTCCGGCAACCGACGAAGGTCTCTTTCCCCGGTCCCGCGAGGCGATCGATCTATGTTTCACAAAATGTAAAACTTTATATTGATATTTTGCGACTCATGTACCATCTTTGTCCTATGAAGACGATTTCGATCCGAGAGATGAAGGCACATTGGTCCGAGGTTGAGCGGCAGGTGGCACTTGGAGAGACCTTTACCGTCCTGAATCGTGGTAGACCGGCCGCGATGATCACCCTGCCTGGTACGCGAAGTGTGTTGAAGTGGGATGATCACCTGGAGACGGCCGTACCCGTCGGTGGCCGTACCGCTGAGGATGTTGTCCGGACCGACCGGGAGGGTCGCTGGTGATCTATCTGGATACCAGCGCATTTCTGAAACTCTATATCCGTGAAGACGGCTCCGATCATGTCCAGGCGACGATTGAGTCCCAGGATGAACCACTTCCCGTAGTTGAGGTTCTCCAATGGGAGTTTTTCAACGCTTTCAGACTGAAGGTCTTCTGGGGTGAGATGGACGACGCGACCGTTGACCATCTTCTCGGGCTCTTTGACGATCGGCTCCGGCGCGGACAGTACGCCGTTCCCGATATCGATCGGGCGCGCCTGACGACGGATGTACGGGAGATCTCCCGTCACACCGGCACGATCGGGTGCCGGTCTCTGGATGTCGTACATGTTGCGGCGGCGCTCCAGCTGGGGGTGGATCGGTTTGTGACCTTTGACGACCGGCAGCGAGCTTTGGCGTCGACCGTCGGGCTCTCCGTAGCGTGAGCGATCGTGCTGGTGCCACCGACAACGCCTGTGTACAGTGATATCCATGATGGTGTGATTTGACGACCGTGGTATGAATACTTATTATTGAAGTATGAAAACAGTGGTTTCCGAACGTGGTCAGATCACGTTACCAAAAGCGATCCGTACGGCGATGGGTATCCGGGCAGGGACGATCCTGGACGATCCCACCTTTGGTACGATGTCGGAAAACGCCCTGCGGGATGCCCGCCGTCTTGCCGGGCTGGTTATATGCGAGACGGTATTGGCGGAGATACGACCAGTATTTGCTTCC
>JAQIBO010000166.1 GCA_027859055.1 Spirochaeta sp. | reverse complement strand
GGAGGTTCTGCTCCAGAAGGAGGACGCGCTTGCCCTCGCGAGCGAGATATCCCGCAGCCACCTCACCGGCCAGGCCGGCGCCAACCACGATTACATCATATGTCGCCATGGTGCCGATGATACCACAGGCAGGGCGGCGGCGCTACTCAGCGCTCAATTGCGTACGGGTGTTCTTCGGAGTCGGGTATCCAGCGAACCGCCCGCGCGTTGGAGCGCGTTTGTTCAACGTTCTTGCATCCGGGAATGACCGCGCTGACCGCCGGGTTCCGCAGCGGCCAGACCAGCGCCCACTGCGCCATCGGCGCGTCCGGCGGCACTTCCTCGCGTCGCACCGTTTCCACCTCTTTGAGGATCGCCGCGCGTTTGTCACTGTCCATGCGAGCGCGCCAGTCGTTTGCGGGAAACTCGACGTCGGGGCCGTATTTACCGGTCAGAAAGCCGCTGGCAAGGGGTACCCGGGCGAGAACGCCCAGACGGTGCGTCACGGCGGCGGGCAGGACGCGGTCCTCGGGAGTCCGGTCCACCCGGTTGTACACGATCTGGAGTGTTTCGCACCCCGCTTCGGGTGCCCGATCAACCTGCAGGAGGTTGTCGTTTTTGCTCACCGAAAGCCCGATGTACCGTACCAGGCCGTCCCGGCGAATCCGTTCCAGCTCGGCCCACAGATCTTCGTTGAAAAACTCATCGTCCGTGGGGCTGTGAAACTGGAGCACGTCCAGGTAGTCGGTGCGCAACGCCTTGAGTGACGCCTCCAGCTGGCCGCGAACGTCCGTCGGATTCCAGTGGCGCGTCCGGTCCATGTGGCCGTGAAAGTGGTGCCCGAACTTGGACGCCACAATCCAGTCACCCCGCTCGTGACGCAGGCGTTCCCCCACCAGCTTCTCTGCAAGATGGTCGCCGTAACACTCCGCGGTATCGATCAGGTTGATTCCCTCATCCCGCGCGGTGCCGAGGATCGCATCCACCTCGCCGGCGCTGAAATCAACGCCCCATTCGCCACCGAATTGCCACGTGCCGACACCGATAACGCTGACGGTGAGTCCGGTTTTTCCGAGAGTTCTATAGATCATAGGCGAGATTATACCCGAAACCGGGGGAGTACCGAAGCGCGGCGACCGCTCAGCCTCCGTCTGCTCAGCCTCCGCCGGCGGGAGGGAAAATGGAAACGGTCGCGGCTTCGACCGGCGTGGCAAGTCCGTCCATGTGGAGGATGTTTTTGCCTTCCAGGAGGATCATCGTCCCGATCTGGATCTCGTTCTCCGGCGTGACCAGCCACGGGCGAATGTCCTCGCCCACGGCACGGCTCACCTCATCGATCAGTTCGTCCACGGTGAGCCGGTGATCGGTGTCGATGATGACGTTGCCACGCCCAAGAGCTATCCTGAGCGTGGCAAACAGTTTCACTTCTATCCTCACGTGAGGCTGAGCTCCGCGAGTTTTTCTTTTGTTGGGCGACCATCGGCGGACCAGCCGCGTACTTCATAGTACTTCGGCAGCATTTCCGGCAGACGATGGACCTTGCCCTTATTGGGACCAACGGTAATCGGCTCGTCAAAGAAGCGCTTGGGCAGCGTGTCTTCCTTGGGATCGATACCGGAATCCTGGTTGAACTTGCGTTCCATGTTCCAGATCCGCTCTCCGACCTGCATCATCTCGTCCACGGTCATGTCAAACCCGGTTGCAGCGCTGATCAAGTCGTTGTAGTCCTCGGCACCGAGGGAGAACGAGGTGAAGAGGCACAGCCCGGAAGAGTCGATCACACCGGTGAGATCCTGGAAGATTTTTGCCCACATCGGTTTCCCCTCCACTTCCTGGGGATCCAGTTTTTCCGGAGCACCGAGGATCTCCGGAGAGATGAGGTACGCCCGAACGTGGTCGGCGCCGCGGTTTCCGACCGCGTACTGGAGGCCGTGGCCCTGAACGCCGCGCGGATCGTATGCGGCGATCTCCTGTTTTTTCACCGTCATCGAGTATTCCGGGTGACCGTAGCTGTCGGCAAACCGGAACGAACCGTCGGCCAGTTTGGCGCCGATTCCCTCTCGATGGGCGGTACGTCCCAGGTAGAACGCGAGCGCTTCGGTGCTGCCGAAGTTCGGTTCGGGACCGTTGGCGAGGTCCTCTTTCGGAATGAGGCCCTTTTCCCACATCTCCATCATGCACGCCATGGTGACGCCGGCGGAGATCGTGTCCATGCCGAGGTCGTTACACGTGAAGTTGGCGTCGCAGATCGCGTTCAGGTCGTCGATACCCATCATCGGACCAAACGCCCAGCCCGTTTCGTACTCGGGACCTTCACCGCGGCGGCCGTTGGGCATTTCCACGTCCCGGGCGCACTGAATCGGGCACATATAGCAACCGGTGTTGCGTTTCAGATAGCCCTTTTCGATGAGCGCTTCTCCGGACATGTTCTGGACACCTTCAAACATCACTTCCTGAGCGTTCCGGGTGGGATACATGCCGTTTTCGTTGATGATGTTGTCGAGAACCTTGGTGCCCAGCGACGGGAGGCCCTGACCGGTGATCGCGCCCTCTTTCAGCTTCTTGATCTTGTCTTTGGTGATTTCCCGGAAATCGTCCTTTGAGGCCTTGATCGGCGACTCTTTGGCACCCCAGGTAATCACCGCTTTGAGGTTCTTGCTGCCCATGACCGCACCGACGCCACTGCGTCCGGCGGCGCGATGCACCTCGTTCATAATCGACGCGTACAGCACCTTGTTTTCACCGGCGGGGCCGATGCAGGAGACGGAAACGCGCTTTTCGCCGCTTTCCGCACTGAGAATGTTAGTGGTGTCTTCGACGCGCTTGCCCCAGACGTGGGAGGCGTCTTTGAGTTCAACCACGATTTCACTGACGATGAGGTAAACCGGCTTTGCGCTGTCCCCCTCAAAGATCAGGCCGTCGTAGCCGGCCTTTTTCAGGTACGCACCCCAGACGCCGCCGGAGTTGCTGGAGGCGATCGTTCCGGTCAGCGGGCTTTTGGTGATTACCATGTAGCGTCCACCGGTGGGCGCAGTCGTGTTGGACAGTGGCCCGGTCATGAAGATCAATTTGTTTTCCGGGGAAAACGCGTCGACTTTGGGGTCGACTTCGTTAATGAATATGCGGGAACCGAGACCTCGGCCTCCGATATACTTGCGAGCGAGATCCATCGGGGTGTCTTCGTATGAGATCTTCCCGCTGGTCAGGTTGACGCGGATCAGTTTGCCCATGTAGGACATAGCGATACCTCCGGCACGTTGGATTGAGACGCTCTCCTTTCCAAGTGTGGGAGGCGAAGAGGTTTCCCTCGGCACCCTGACGGCCGACTTCCGTAGATCCCGGTTCAACGAACGGTATCCGTAGGTCATCTGGCTCGGAGAAGACAACAATAGTGTTACACGGCTTTCAGCACCGGTCAAATGTTTTGTGCACCCGGGCCGCGCGCCCGGCCACCCGCCCCGGCTGGGCCTTGGGCCGTCTTGACACCCCGGTGTGCAGCCACGTACAACACATCCATGTCGCACCAGCCCACACCGGACAATCCTTCGTCTCCGACAGCGGGCGCCGGCGTCCCCGTCGGCATTCTCACCGTCTCCGACCGCGCCCACTCCGGTGTGTATGAGGATCGCAGTGGTCCGGCGATCGAAGACTGGCTTTCCGGCGTTCTCGCTTCCCCCTGGCGCGCGGTCCGAGTCGTTGTCCCGGACGAAGGGCCGGCGATAGAGGAGGCGCTCCGTCGGCTGACCGACGAGGAGCACTGCGCCCTCGTGTGCACCACCGGTGGAACCGGGCCCGCCCCGCGGGACGTCACCCCCGAGGCGGTGGCTGCGGTGTGTGACCGGATGCTACCCGGTTTTGGCGAGGAGATGCGCCGCAAATCGCTGGAGGTGGTGCCCACGGCGATCCTGTCCCGGCAGGAGGCGGGGTTGCGCGGGAGCTCCCTGATTATCGCCCTGCCCGGTAACCCCGCGGCGATCCACGACTGTCTGAGCGCGGTCTTCGCGGCGGTTCCCTATGCGATTGAGCTGGCCGGCGGCCCGCGTCTTGAGACCGACCCGGACCGGTTTCCCGCGTTTCGCCCGAAACACGCGCGGCGTTGACCGGCCGGCTCCCTCCGGGGCAGCCCCGCCGGCACCCCGGCTTTTTCAGTGATTTTCCTTCCAGCGGTACCCGTCCTCGGCGGTGAGTTCCTTGCCAAACAGCGGCACCTCACTCTTCAGGCGTTCCAGAAGCGTTTCACACACGGCAAACGCCTCCCGGCGGTGCACCGCCCCCACCAGAATCAACAGCGGAATTTCACCAACCGCCACGCGCCCGATCGCAACCTCCAGGTGAATGCCGCGAATCCCTTCACCCCCACGAGCGGCATCAACGACCTCCGCGACAACCCGACCTATTTCGCCCGTCGCGATCTCCTCGTGCGCCGTGAATTCGATCGCCGTTACCGACCCGGCCTCCGTCGTATCCGCACGGACGATCCCCTCAAACGTGACGATACCGCCGATATCACCCTGCGCTGCCCACTCACCGGCGACCTCAGCGGCGCGCCCGAATGAAATCGGCCCCTCCGTCAGGGGGTGTTCCGGCGTGACCCGATATGAAACGTTCGCTTCACCCATTTCCATGCTCCTTTCCGTTGCGATTTCGCGCTTATCCACCGGAAAACGGTGGAAACAGGGCGATCTCCGTCGCCGCTGTTACAATAGAATCATCACCAACGAGCGTCCCGTCGACGGCAAATCGCACCGGGACAGCGGCTATCTCCGGAAACGCCGGCACAAACGCCTCACGAACAGCCTCGACCGACACGGGAAACGCGATCTGCAGCCACGCATCCGCCGGCACGATATCCAACAACTTCCCGAACGAGCGTATCGCCACAACCGCACCGCGCGACTCTTCCTCGCGAGGTCCACCGGTACGTACCGTCACACGGGAACTCATGATTGCGGTGTCAGAGCGATCCCGTCGGAACGCATCGCCCGACCGTCGTACACAAACATCGTCCGCGAAAGCGGCGTGCTCCCGTCACCGTTACACCAGTGCACAAACTCTCCCACCTGCATCGCCGCAATCACCGCCACCGTCATCGGAAGGATCGGCTTCCCCGCCGCCGCCATCGTGGCGTACTCCGGGCCAAACACCCCTGCGTACCCCGCGCCGTCCGGACCAAACGTTACCGCCTGCCCGTACAGCCCCTCAACGCCGCCGTGAAACACCGTCCAGCCCCTTCGCGACCGAATCGCGTCAAGTTCCGCCCGGGCGGTGAAGGAATCGAGGCAATCGAACACCACGTGTTGAGCGGACGCGCATACCGTATCACACCGTTCAGCCGTAATCGGCAGCGCCTGCGTCGAGACCTGCACCTCCGGGTTGATGCGCACCAGCACCTCGGCGGCGACTTCCACCTTCTGCCGCCCGATATCGGCGGGGGTATACAACACCTGCCGGTTCAAGTCCGGTGCGTCGATGACTCCCGGATCCCAGAGCAGCAGCTTAACCGGGCCCAGCCGGGCAACGCTGGAAAGGACGTGGCTCCCAAGCCCGCCAACACCGGCGATCACAATCACCGTGGAGGTCAGGCGATGCCATCCGGCGTCGGAAAAGAACGTGCGGTGTCGGGTATATCGGTCGGGATGTGGTTGCGGTGTTCCGTTCATCATCTCAGCACCTCCGGGTCGGGCTTTATCGTACCACCATCGCCACGCTCAGAAAACTGTTTTTGATTTTCGGAACAGGTGGTACAATCTCCATAACGTATGAAGCGGCCTGACACGTTCCTGGAACCAGAAGATGCCGGCGCAATCGTGATGTCGACGGTGCGCCAATGTGACACTGAAACTGTGGATCTGACCGCGTGCTGTGGTCGGGCTCTTGCGGAGACCCTTCCCGCCCGGACCGAGCAGCCCCGGTTTCGCAAAGGGGCCGTGGACGGGTATGCCCTGGCCGAGGATCCCGGGGATCAGCCCTTTGACGTAATTGGTTCCATCGCCGCCGGCGACCGCCGCGACCCCGCGCAACCGGCCGCGCTGAAACCCGGTACCGCCGTGCGCATCATGACCGGCGCGGTGGTCCCTCCGGATATTGCGCTCATCATCCGCTTTGAGTTCACCGAAACGGTTCCACCGGCGGAGCAGGTCCGCATCGTTCACACCGACAGCTCGTCCAATATCGCCGAGCGTGGTGAAAACATCCGTCTCGATGAACCGTTACTCACGCCGCGCCGGGTCACCCCTGCGGACGTCGGAATTCTCGCAAGTCAGGGGTACGCCCGCGTCCCCGTTTTCCGCCGGCCATCGGTGGCGGTCTTTTCCACCGGTACGGAACTGGTCGCGCCGGACAGTGAAACCCTGGAGCCGTGGGCGATCCACGACAGCAACAGCTATCAGATAGCGGCTCTGGCTGAGGAGATCGGAGCGAACGTTGTCAACTACGGAATCCTTCCCGACGACCAGCAACAGATCACCGACGCCGTGAAAGCGGCGATTGATACCCACGACGTGGTCGTGTGCTCCGGGGGTGTATCGATGGGAGACATGGACTTTCTCCCCACCGCCCTGGAGACGCTCCAGGCGGAGATCCACTTTCACGGGCTTGCGATGAAGCCGGGGCGGCCGACGCTGTTTGCAACATCCGGTGGAACGCTGATATTCGGGCTTCCCGGTAACCCCGTTTCGACCCTGGTTCAGTTTGAAATGTTCATTGCGCCGGCCCTCGCGGAAATGCAAGGGCTTACCTATACGCCGCGGGAGACCTCCCTGCCACTTGCGAAACCGTTTTCCCGGGGGAAGACCGACCGGCACGAGTACCTGCCCGGGTACGTTCAGGATGGAAAGATCGAACGGGTCACCTACCAGGGGTCCGGTCATCTGAGCGCCCTCGCCGCGGCGGAGCTGATCTTCCGTATCGACCGCGGCGTGACGTCCGTTCCTGCGGGAGGAGAGGTATATGCACGATACATTCGGCCGACGGATTAACTATCTCCGGATGTCGGTTACCGATAAATGCAACCTCCGGTGTACCTACTGTATGCCCGCCCACGGCGTCAGGCGCCGGCGCCACGAGGAGATTGTGCGCATTGAGCGCTTTATCGCGGTGGCAACCGCAGCCCGGGAGGTGGGGGTCACCAAGATCCGCCTCACCGGCGGAGAGCCCCTCGTTCGGCGCGGGATTCTGGAGCTGGTGCAGGGAATTGGTGCGCTTCCGGGTATCGAAAAGCTGGGGATGACCACCAACGGGACGCTCCTCGCCCCGGTGGCGGAGTCACTCCGCGCCGCGGGAATGACCCATCTCAACATATCAATCGACTCGCTTGACCCGCGTCGCTACCGCACGATCACCCGGGGCGGCTCCCTCGAAGATGCGCTCAACGGCGTCTTCGCCGCGGTGGCCGCCGGGTTTACGGAGATCAAAATCAACAAAGTGGTCACCGGTGATCCCGAAGACGCCCGGGATGAACAGGAATTGCGCGCCTTTTGCGAAGAGTACGGGTTTCGGCTGCAACGCATCGCCGAATACAGCCTCTCCGAGGAAAAGCGGGACGCGATCGGGGTGGAACGGCCCCTGCCGTGTGAAGAGTGCAATCGCATCCGAATGCTCTCAAACGGTAACCTGAAACCGTGCCTGCATTCAAACACGGAAATTCCGATCGACTGGACAGATATCAAAGGCTCCATCCGTCAGGCGATCATGCTCAAACCGGAGCGCGGCGCCGTGTGCGACAACCGCTCGATGGTGGAGATCGGAGGGTAAATGGCGAAAGGAACGCGACTCACCCACGTTGACGAGGCTGGGAGCGCCCGCATGGTGGACGTTTCGGCCAAGCCGGCGGTGATGCGGACCGCCACCGCGGCGGGACGGATCTCTCTGGCGCCGCACACGGTGGAGCTGATCCGTGAAAACGCCCTGTCCAAGGGCGACGTCCTCACCGTTGCCAAAATCGCCGGCGTCGTTGGTGCAAAACGGACCGCTGAGCTGATTCCGCTGACCCACCTGATTGAGATTGAGCACGTTGATGTGACGCTTGAACTTGAAGAGAGTGGCGTGGCGATCACCGCCACCGCCCGCTGCACCGGCAAAACCGGCATCGAAATGGAAGCGCTGACCGCCGTGAGCATTGCCGCGCTCACCATTTACGATATGTGCAAAGCGGTTGACCGAACGATGGAAATCGGCGCGATTCATCTGGTGGAAAAGACGAAGCAGCCGAGCCCCGCCCTGTGACCGACAGCCTTCCACCACTGGTCTCCGTTGTGGGCTACGCCAAATCCGGGAAAACCACCTTTATCTGCTCGCTTCTCGGCGCTGCGGTCACCCTGGGTATGCGCGTCGCGGTGATTAAGACCGGGCGCGCCGGCGCCCACTCCCACCGGCCCGACATCACACCGGACAGCGTCCGGTTTTCTCAGGCAGGCGCTGCGGTCAGCGTGTTCTGGTCGGAACAGGGCGTGCTCGTCGGGACCGAACAGTACCCGCCGCCCCTCCCCGGCCGCAACGTATTTCACGACCGCTGGTACGACTTTCTGCCACCGACGGTAGCGCAGGAACTACAAGCGTGCGATCTGATCATCATCGAGGGACGTCTTGCCCGGGGCGCTCAGGCCGTTCATCTTGTCGGGCGGGACGGACGGAAGTACCCTGTACAGACAGATGATCTGGTCGTAGAGTCACCGAAGGATACGGCGGCGGCGATCACACGGCTTGTGCCGCAAGGAGGCAACGATGTCGGGTAAACGTAACGTGGAGCGCCGGGGACCGGCGCGAGATATTTCGCTTCGTGTAGACGGTCGGGACGTCGAGCTTAACGGATTTGTGCTGGATGTGTTTCAGGAGACGGTTACCGCCCTGGTCCGCACTCTGGGAACGGAAAACGAGGACGGGCGCATTGAACTGGAGATTGGCGCGGCACCGCCTGAAGAAGCCACCTGAACAGACCGCCGGTGAAAACCGGTTGCTGGTGCGGCCTCCGGCGCCGACCGGCTGAAAGCCCGGCTCACTCCAGTCCTGCGCTTTCTATCTTTGCGCGGCGTAATACCCGCCTACCAGCGCTTCAAGCACGCGGTTGGTTCGGGCGCCGCTGGTAGCGGTGCTCGGTGACTTGGCGCCGCCGCGCAGTTCTGCGTTGATCAGCTCCACAAGCGGCTGGTGCACGTGCGGTGGATACGGATGTGCCGCCATCTCTGTTGTCGTCCCGTCCTTGGCGAGCAGCGCCGGAGCATCATCGAACGTGGAGTATTCGATAGCCCCCTCACTCCCCCGGATTATGGTTCGATCGGTTTCCCGTCGTCCGGAAAAATCCCACAACGCGGCGCCGGTCACGAACCGGCCGGTAGTAGCGGTCCCAGCGATAAACGAGGCGCTGACCACGTCTTCCGCCTGGTAGTCACCGGCGCGATTCACCGCCACCGACGACTCAACGGAGATCGGTCCAAACAACCAGTCAACCAGGTCCAGCATATGGCTGCCCATGTCGAAGATAATACCGGCCCCGGCGGTTTCCGGATTCACTCGCCACGGTTCGTTTCCGTCCGGAGCGGCGTATCGCGCCCGGTCCTGGCTCAATTCCAGCACAATGCTGTGCGGCTCGCCGATCACGCCGGATTCCATGGCGGTCTTGATCGCGACAAACTTTTCCAGTCCCCGCCGGTAATACGCAACCCACAGCGGCACCCCTGTCTCCGCAGAGACCTCAATCATCGCGTCACAGTCGGCGGCGGTTGTGGCCATCTGATTTTCCACCTAATCGGGGTTTAATGTCTCCAGCTAAATGGTGCGATAAATCAAAAACTAGATGAGACTGATCGCTTTTGGGAAATGTAAAACGATAAATTGATGAATGAACAGAAGGAGTTAAATCGGTTTGAATGTTGTACCTGCTAAGATTAACTGAATATTCGTACGCTTTTGCACGCTCGTTTTCTTTTGGCGAATCGTGATCGGTTTCACCAATTGCAAGCCCAATTTGTGGCGAAAAGAATATTTGACCATATTTCCCCCATCCTGTACCACTCACACTTAACTGGCAAAATCCGCGAATAGGTTCTTCAACTGAATAGCCATCGTCGTTGCCATTTTGTGTTTGAGGCGATGGGTTGATTGAGCCGAAAGGCAGTTGCGGCCCGATTACACAAGCACTCATAGGGTCGAGTACACCGATAAACGGATCGACATAATCGACTAAAGATTTAATATTCTGTTGTGCAATAGAATGGAATTGCAG
>JAQIBO010000098.1 GCA_027859055.1 Spirochaeta sp. | reverse complement strand
GTGGAGGCGCAGATTGTGGATGCCAACATCACCCGTATTCGCTGGGCCACGCAATATCTCGAGGAGATCCTCCAGCGGTTTGACAACCTGTTTTACTCACTTCAAATCGACGAGGAGTTCATCGAGATTCTCGAAACGGTAGAGGAGTCGGCCACGGATACCGATACAACTCAACGCGAGTTGGCTCGGCTGTTGGCGAACTCGTACTACTCCTACTCGGCGATGTTGGACCGGCTGACGCTCTATATTCACGCCACCGGACGAGCACTCCAAATGGACAACGTGGCAAGTGGGCGGGTCACGTATCCGGACCTCACCACGAGGCTGTGGGACGGGGTTCTCGAAGGGCCGATACCCCTGAGTATTCGTCGTTCCGGCGGCAATTTGTACGCCATTCATACGATTAATCGATTCAGCGACCAGAGCTTTCGCGGCGCCATGGTAGCCCGGATTGATGAACGGCTTCGGGAGACGGTTCTCACGATTCTCGCGTCCGACGGCGACACCGCGGTCTATCTGCTAAACGACGCGTTCGACGTGCTGGTTGCATCGCCGGGTGCGGGAGATCCGGCGGAGCTGTTGGAGCACGCGCGCGGTGAACCCGCGGGAGCAATGACTCCAATCGTAAAGCGAACCGAAACGGCGCTGCTGTTCTACCAGCCGATTCGTCGCGGTCGATTGACGGTTATCAAAACGGTGCCCCTGGCGATCGTTACCGGTAGTTCCTCCGACACAGTTACTGCGGGTCTCTTAACCGGCGGCGTGCTCGTAGCGGTTTCACTACTGCTGTCGATCGTCTTTTCACTGAGAATCAGTCGTCCAATCGTCCAACTGGCGGACAGCATGCGGGAGGCCACAATTCCGGCGTTTGTAGACAGGCATGGACAGGATCGCGATGAGATCCGTCAATTGCAGGAGGGGTACGAGGCACTGATTGCGCGCGTCAAATCGCTCGTGCAGAAGGAGTATGAACAGGAGATGGAACTGAAAGTTGCCCGTCTGCTTGCCCTTCAGGCACAAATCAACCCCCACTTCCTCAACAATACGTTGAACCTGTTGGGGGGTATGGCGGTAGCCAAAGGTGTGCCGGAGATCTACCAGATCGCCCGGGCGGTGGGCGATATGTTTCGGTACGCTGCGGAGGCGGATCGAGACCTGGTCACCCTCAATCAGGAGCTTGCTCACGTCAAGAACTACCTGTTGATCCAGGAGCACCGGTTTGCCGGCAGGTGCAGCACTACGGTGGACGTCGACGTGGAAGCGTATACCACACGCATCCCCCGCTTCACCCTGCAACCGCTGGTGGAAAACGCCTTTGAACATGGCCTTCAAGGGAAAAAGGGAAAATGGTCGCTCACCATCCGGGGGCGCCGTCAGCGCCGGGGAACGATCATCGTTGTGGAAGACAACGGAAAAGGTATGTCGCCGGAAACGGTGCGCAAGCTCCGATCCGGTCTCAGGAACACAGAACACCGAGGCGAGAGTACGCACAACATCGGACTCCGCAATGTAGATGCCCGTCTCAGGCTCCACTTTGGTGAGCGCTATGGGCTTCGGATATTTGGCACTTCCGGCGGAGGCGCCCGTATCGTAGTGGTCCTCGCCAACGGTGTCGCCCACGCAACTGACCCCACACACGAGGTATAGACCGATGGCGATCCAATTAATAATCGTTGACGACGAACCCTGGTCGAGAGAAGTAGTCAAGACGCTCACCGAATGGGAACGGCTGGGTATTTCCCTTGCCGGGGAGGCGGAAGACGGCGATGCGGGGTTGGACCTTATCAAGAGTTGCCACGCCGACATCGCCGTCGTGGACATGCGAATGCCCGGCATGGATGGAACGGAACTTCTGCAGGCGATCTCCGAGGAGTCACCGGAGACGCGCATCGTCGTGATGAGCGGCCACAGTGATTTCGCCTATTTGCGCCAGGCGTTGCGCTCCCGCGCCATGGACTATCTGATAAAACCGGTCGACCCGGTAGAACTGAACCGGACGCTGGAGCGGTGCGTGTCCGAACTTTCCGGCGCCAATCACCAGAAACCGACCTCCATGCGCACCCCCGTTGTTTTCCACGACGTTGCGGTCCTGGAAGAATATGTGACGCATCGGCACCGGACGTTTGCCTACCTCCTGGAGCTGGATCAAAACGGTGTCCGCAGTACCTTGGAGGCGATGAAACGGTTTCTGGAAACCGGGCCCACAGGCGGCCTGGACGAGGAGACGCGCAGCAGAATCGTTCACGACTTTCTGTTGATGCTGGAGGAGTTTGTGGTACGCAGCGGGGTGGCACCGGACCCGGTCATCTTACGCCGGCGCGATCTGGACGCTCTCGATCCGGCGGATGTCGTAACGGGTCTCGCCGGCGTGTTTGACGAAGCGATCGAGACGATCCGTGAAGCGCGGCGTTTTAAGGACCAGCTGGATATAGCCGCGGTGACCGAACACATCGATCACTACTTCCAGGAGCCGATCTCACTTGAGACGGTGGCTCGGCTGTTCCTGGTGAGCAAGGAACACTTGAGCCGCCGGTTTCGTGAGATTCAGGGTGAGACCGTCAACGAATATATAACACGTAAGCGGATGGAAACGGCTCATCGATTGATCGTGGAGGATGGCGTTGAGATCAAGGAAACGGCGTTCCTGGTGGGCTACTCCGACCTGGCGTATTTCTACCGCGTCTTCAAGAAGCAGTTTGGAGTTCCACCGGGACAAATTCGGCAGAGTGCCGGCAGGTGATCGGGCCGTGTCCGGCGCCGGGTCAATTTTGTCCAACCGTCAATGCTAATATCTGTCAAAGACGCCGTGCGGGTCGTGGAGTACAACTACAGAAGATCACGCAAGGAGGATACCATCGTGAAACGAACCACCATCCTGGCGACCGCAATCCTGTTGGTCGCACTATTTGCCGGTCAGGCGTTTGCCGCCGGTCAAAACGAATCGTCTGCAGGGGAACCCGGACCCGAAAAAGTGGAACTCAAAGTGTTTATGAGTTTCCCTCGGTTTCAGGATCAGTTCGAATCGTATTTCGAACAGTTTCGGCAGAAACAGTTGGCGGAAAACAACGTCGACGTCACCATTAAACTGGAGATGCCCAACGCGGAGCAGGCCGACCAGATCCTGCGTACGCGCCTGGCGTCCAACGACGCGCCCGATCTGTTCACGCTACATGCGATCGCCGACATCCCCACCTACTATCAAGCGGGGTACCTGAGCGACCTTTCGGATCAACCGTTTGTGGATGATCTGTATGAAGGCGTGCGCGACACGGTGACGTACGACTCCAAGGTTGTGGCTCTGCCGCTGGAAAGTCTGGCATGGGGCTATTTGTACAACAAAGATATCTTTGCCGAACACGGGCTGACCCCGCCGCGGACGATTTCCGAAATGGAAGCCGTCGCAGAGACCTTGAACGACGCCGGCACGCCGCCGTTTGTCCTGGCGTTCCAGGAGTCGTGGATACCACAGCTGATGATGGCGCTCTCGCTCGGCGGCACCGTCAACACCGAAGCCCCGGACTTCGTGGAAGCGATGAACGCCGGAAACGCGTCCTACGCCGACGTCGCGCAGGTCTTCGAAATCATCGATCTCATTATGGCAAACGGCACGGAACGACCGTTTGAGGTGGGGAGTGTTGCCGGTTCTACCGCCTTTGCCAACGGTGACGCGGCGATGTGGGTTCAGGGTCCCTGGATGGCGGAATCGATTCTGGAAGCCAATCCGGACGTGAACTTTGGCGTGGCCCCGCTGCCGGTCAGCAATAACCCGGACGCGGCGATGATTAACCTAGCTACATCCACCTCCGTCGCCGTTTCGCCCACCAGCGAAAACCGGGAAATGGCGTTGGAACTGTTGAACTACCTGTTGGACGAAACCGACTCCGTTGCGCTGTTTCAGGAACTGAAGTTCAATCCGGTAGCCGAGTTTCACGACTACCAGGTCTTTCCCTGGATTGAGGAAGCGCTGACATACGTCGCCGAGGGGCATGCCTACCTGGACCTCTCCCTTCCCGGCGCGGTAACAGACGAAACGGCCAAACTGCTGCAAAGCTACTACTCAGGCCAGGTGACTCAGGACGAGATCATCACGACCCTCGACCGGACATGGAACCGAGCGGTCGCGGCAACGCAATAAGTGTCGGGCCGGGCGCCGCGTGGGCGGCGCCCGGCTGGCCCCGGACGGCGCCCAACTTTCCCAACGGAGGCAACAACTGAACACCGTGGAAGTATTTCGAACACGTCGGGATGAGGCTGAACGCCTCACCCCGATTTCATGCGACCAGGTCCCCGCGGGACACCGTGACTGCGACATCCAAATCGTGGTAGACCCGACCGTCAGGTATCAACGGATTCGCGGGTTTGGCGGGGCGATCACCGAAGCCGCCGCATACACCCTCTCCCGCCTTCCCGAGCGCGTCCGGGATCAGGTGATTACCGCGTACTTCGACCCTGCGGTTGGCCACCGGTACACGATGAGCAGGCTCCACATCAACTCATGCGACTTTTCGCTTGAGAACTACACCTACGTGTCACCGGACGACCGGAGCCTCAATTCGTTTGATCTGTCGAGAGAAGAACGGTGGGTACTGCCTGTTGTGCGGCAGGCGCAAACCGTTGCGGGCGCGCCGCTGTTTCTCCTGGCATCTCCCTGGAGTCCTCCGGATTGGATGAAAACCAACGGCGAAATGAACAACGGCGGGAAGCTCCTTCCCGAGTTCCACTCCACCTGGGCGCAGTATGTGGTCAAATACCTGTACGCCATGCGTAACAGAGGCGTTCCCGTTCAAGCGATCAGCGTGCAAAACGAGCCGGCCGCCACGCAGACCTGGGACTCCTGCCGCTACTCGGCTGCGGAGGAGCGGGACTATGTTAAGAATCATCTTGGGCCCGCGTTGCATGAAAACGGGCTGGAAGCGGTGAAGCTGTTAATATGGGATCACAACCGGGATCTGGTGTTTGAGCGCGCCCGGGAGGTGCTTTCCGATCCCGCCGCCTCCCGATACGTGTGGGGCGTGGGACACCATTGGTACGGGTCCGAGGAGTTTCAAAACCTCAGCACGGTCCACGATTCCTTCCCGGACACCCATCTTATCTTTACCGAAGGGTGTCAGGAGGGCGGCGTACATCTCGGTCAGTGGTTTACCGGTGAGCGATACGGACGCAACATCATCGGTGATCTGCGGAACTGGGTGGAAGGCTGGATCGACTGGAACATCGTCCTGGACGAAACCGGCGGCCCGAACCACGTGGGTAACAACTGCGACGCTCCGATCATCGCCGACACGCGATCCGGAGAGCTGCACTACAACAGTTCCTACTGGTACATCGGCCATTTCAGCAGATTTGTTCCCCCCGGCTCTACGCGCATCTCCTCGACCGACGCTGCGTTGTCTGAAACAGCCGCCTCCCACGTGGCGTTTGAAACGCCGGACGGATCGCTGGTAACCGTCGTTATGAACGAGTCGGACGACGATCTCCGGGTGGAAATTGCAACGGATCACGAACGGTCGGGGAGCGAGCGGTCGGGCACCGTTTTGGAATTGCCGGCACACTCGATCGTCACGGTGGTCAAAAAGTAGGGGGAACGTTCATTGACGATTAAGAGACAGGCCGGAGTACGCCGGCCTGTCCCGGAACGTGTCGGGTCAGAACCGCCCGAAGCGTAATTGCAGTCCGGCGCTCGGGCCGGTCAAATCGTTACTACGTTCCGTTTCTGATGCAAGCGGAACGGTTTGAAGGTACCGGACGGTCGGCGAAACAGTCAGGAACTCAGCCACCCTAACATTCAGGCTCACGCCCACTTCCGCCACCAGGAACGACTCTGAATCGCCGCAGGTGGGAGCATCATAGTCAGCGCCGCCTGCGCCGAGAAGGAGATCCCAGGAGATTCCTATCGCGCCGACGGAGGGCCCAAGAACCTCGATGACGAGCCCGCCGTACCCGGCCGTACCACCCTCACTATCCTCCTCGGGAATCCCGATATACCCACCGCCACCAACCGCCAGTCGGTCCCAAAGAACGATTCCACCACGCCCGCCGACGTACACCGCCGGGCCGTTTGTATCCGTCGTAAGTTTGGCACTCGGTCCTCCGTACCTACCTTAAGCACGTTCCGTGCCAAGTATATAAGTCTCTACAGCAGATGAAATTAACAGAACGGAGCCAAAAAGAAACTGCCGTATTTGACAGAAGCGGCCGTTGCGTGTGACAGTTAACCGGCAAGCTGTCAAATATGACGGAATGTCCAGATGGAGGATCTGTGGAAGAGCTCACGTTGTTTCGGGCAATAACAACCGGGGTTTGCGGGACGTTGGATCTGGCCAAGGGCCTGGGCAACGCGTTCAGTGTCCTTTCGCGTGTCGTGCCCCTGGATGAACTCCGCATGAACGTCCTGGACACGAAGATGCATTCGGTAAAAACGATCGCCACCGCCGACAGCAACGGCGAGAAAAACATGCTTGCAACGCCGCTGGTAATGCCGATGCCGCAAACGGTTGAAGACGAACTACGCGGAAAAACGTTGGCGGACGTACGCATCGTCAACCGCATCGCACAGGACCCGGCATCATCGTCCGTACGGGCATCGTTTTTTGCCGAGGTTCCGGAGTCTTCCTTGCTCATCATGCGCCTTTTGTTGGATGGTCGACGCCAGGGATCTCTTGTCCTACGCGCTGTCGGGCAGGACCGTTACACCGAAGCGCAACGCGCGATAATGGCGGGGTTGAATGAGCCGTTCGCCATCGCGCTGAACAACGCCCTGGCCCACCATGATCTGGCGCGACTCAGAGATCGCCTCGAAGCGGAGAATCGCTACCTCTCCACCGAGACCCGAGTTGCCACCGACGATATTGTGGGTGGTTCGTTCGGACTTGCGGAGGTGATGAGGCTCGTCGACAGTGTTGCACGGCTTGACAGCCCGGTACTTCTTCTGGGCGAAACCGGGGTCGGCAAGGAAGTCATCGCCGACGCCATACACGACACCTCGCCGCGACGGGACGGACCGTTTGTCAAAATCAACTGTGGCGCTATTCCGCCGGCCCTCGTGGACAGCGAGCTGTTTGGCCACGAAAAGGGAGCGTTTACCGGCGCGACCGCGCAAAAGAAAGGCCGCTTCGAACTGGCACACGGCGGCACCCTTTTTCTTGACGAAATAGGGGAACTCCCGGCGGACGTCCAGGTTCGCCTGCTTCGGGTTCTCCAGACATCAACGGTTCAACGGGTGGGTGGCGCCGATACCGTTGAGATTGACGTCCGTATCGTAGCCGCAACGCACCGTAATCTGGAACAGTTGGTAGCGGAGGGCACGTTTCGCGAGGATTTATGGTACCGGATAAACGTCTTTCCGATTCGGATTCCGCCGGTTCGGGAGCGACGGTCGGATATTCCGGCTCTGGTTCATCACTTTGTGGAAAAAAAAGCGCTGGAAATGGGAGTTATTTCGACACCGCACCTCGAACCTGGAACGATGGAGTGGCTTCAGCAGTATCGATGGCCCGGCAACGTACGCGAGCTGGAAAATGCAGTTGAACGCGCGCTCATACTCTGTCGCGGCGGACGGCTCAGCTTTACGTGGCTTGAATCGCTCGAGGTTCCGTCGCAACACGCCCCCTCGGATTCGCATGTGATGCCCCTGGACACGGTTGTGGCCGCCCACATCAGACTGGCACTGGGTAAAACGAGCGGAGTCGTGGAAGGCCCGAACGGGGCAGCCGCCCTCCTGCAGACGAACCCAAGCACGTTGCGCCATAAAATGCGCCGTCTCGGCGTACCTTTTGGGCGGGAAACGTAATAAAGGATCGTATCGATGAGCGCCGACCAGTTTTTTGAGTGGAAAACTCTCTTTCTTCTCGGGTTTATGTTGCACAACGTCGAAGAGGGGTTATGGCTGCCCGCCTGGTCACAAACGGTACCGCGTTTCCAGCGCGCCGTCGGGTCCGACGAATTTCGCTTTGCGGCTTTCGTTGTCACGGTCTTCGGCTTTCTGGCGTTGGCGGCGGATTTGCTCTCCGCCGGAACCGGGAGTACCGGTAACTATCTATTCCTTGGATTTGCCGGCATGATGGGCATAAACGCCGTCGTTCCGCACCTTGTCGCGACGATATACCTGAGACGCTACGCCCCCGGCGTGATAACCGGCGTTCTCCTGAACCTGCCGTTTTCCGCTGTGTTGATTTCATTGCACGTTTCGGCGGGGGCCGACGCCGGAATGGTCGCCGTCGCGACACTTGTTGTATCTATCGCGATCGTGTTGACTCTCAGGCCTCTTTTTGCACTTGGTCGGATATTGCCCAACGGGTCCGCACAGCGTCCCGAACCGTGATCGGTGGATCGGTCGGGTTCCATCTCTCGGCTTACAAATCCGTAAGACACACCGTCACCGCCGTGCAAGGTCCAGCGGTCAATGTGACCTCCAGAACACATATCTGGAGGTCTTCTTTTGGTTCAAAAAATCTGTCTGGCAATATCCCTTTTTGTACTGGCCTTTCCGGTGAGTGCGGAAACGTCAACGTTCCGCCTTTCTCCCGCTCTGGACATACCCCTCGCGGTTTCCTCCGTTGGTTTATTCGCGACCAGTCGCGTTGTGAATCCCGTCGATGGCTCTCCGCCGGATGCAAGAGAACTACCGTGGGTGGATCGCCGCCTGATGCGCGATTACGACCACACCCTTGATCGCGCGGGAACGGCTACAGCAATCGCGACATTACTCGCACCGGGAGTCGCGGGGATCTACGGTTCCCGGAACGTGGCGGATGCTCTCACCTACAGCACGATGTATCTTGAAGCGTTTCTCTTCACAACCGCGACAAAGGATTTATTGAAGGCCGGCGTTCCCCGTTGGCGGCCGTACGCGCACCACAGGGACCCGGCGGACCTGGAGGAGGATGACCGCGCCTCGCTTCCATCGGGACACACGGCGTACGCGTTTATGGGAGCGTCATTCCTCACCACCGCGTTGATCCTTGAAGGCGCTCCCCCATCTTTGACGCGACCAGCCGCAGCCATTGGCTATGCGATGGCTTGTGGGACGGGCGCGCTCCGCGTTGCGTCGGGGGAGCATTTCGTTACCGATGTTCTCGCCGGTGCGGCGATCGGTACGTTATTCGGCTGGGCTATCCCACAATTACACGCACGGAACTCCTCCGACCGCGTGGAGGTTGCCGTATCGCCGGTCGGGGTGACCGTCTCCTTCGAATACTGACATTCGAAGGAGACCTCGGTTACGAAAACAGATACGGTCTGAGTTGGTCAATCGCCGGTGTAGCAACCCCTGAAAGGGATATGTGGGTATCAAACTCTCTTTGCAGCTGCTGCATCTCGGACCGGGCAACCCGGGTATGCCGCGCAATTGCGGTTTCCGCCATCTTCGTGTTCAGGAAGACACGCCAGATTGGAACCAGCACCGGTGTTGGCAGGTTCATATACCACAGCTTTGACGGTGTCAATCGATGTCCCAACCGTTTGAGCACCAGCAATCCTTCCTGAACCGCATCCAGCATGAGCTTTACATCAGCCTGTGAACTCGCAAGTCGATAGGTATCACACTGATGCTTGTAAAGCGCGTTGGCGATTGCCGTAACGATTGCAACGTGGGTTTTCTGCCATCCGTCCATATCGGATGTGCCGACTGCCGGTATCCCCGCGCGTCGGAAAAGGCCTATCAGTTCCGCGAGCCGCGCCGTTTTTGCACCGGAGTATTCGCCGAATGTGGTGGTCTGAAAGCACCGTATCGCGCCTCTTCCGATAAAATACTCGACCACCCCATCCTGCCGTTCTCCGCCGGCGGAGAGAAATCCAACCATCAGGCTTTCCTCTCCGAGGGTTTCCGCCCAGGTTTCATACCCCGAAGCGTTGTTCACCATGCACACGATTCGTTCCGATCGATTTTTCGCAACTACCGGCAGCACCGAATCGACCTGGGTCTTCTGAACCGTCACGACGATATAATCGTACAGATCATTCTCCTGCAGTTCTTCGATAACCTTCACCTGATACCGCTCATTGCGCAGATCGTATGCGCCCCGCAAGATTATTCCGCTGTCCAGGATCTCGTGATACCGTTGTCCTCTCGCCAACACGGTAACATCAATACCGATTCCCGCGAGTTTTCCCGCCCATATGGATCCGATAACACCGGCGCCGTAAATCAAGATTCGCATTCTTTTCACCTCCAATAAGCATTCACTTGTCATATTCAATCGTCCCTTTCCACAAAACGGGCGTTGTGTTCCCGTCGGTCGGTGTGGCGGAATCGTTCGCATACTAACGTCACCCGTTCACCGGTGCAGGCGTCGGAGCTCGTCGGCGATCGACGCATTCAATGCCCGCCGCGACGCTTCGTATCCCGCCGGGATTGCGATTACCAAGAGACCGACGGCGGACACGAGGATCTCCTGGAAGGGGACGGAAAACGTCGTCGAACGAACCATGCCTACCACGTGCACCAATATCCACCACAGTCCGGTACCGGCGCCGGCCCCGATCAGGAGAGCGATCGCCGCCATAATCAGAACCTCAAGGACAACGCTGGCGACGAAACTGCGATCATCAACCCCCATCGCGCGAAGGACGTTCATCTCCTGGCGACGCACCTGAACTCGCGCGGCGACGGTATTGACTACGTTGGCCGCCCCGATGATTGAGACCGTTACGATAAACCCGTAGAAGAAAAGGCTGAGCGCTCGGAAATCCTGCGTATAGCGCTGCGAAAGCAGGCGGGCGTCGCTGTACGAGTATCCGGACCGACGATCCACCAGCGCACGAAGATATGCATCGAGATCATGTGTGTCTCCACCCGCTTCAATTGCAACCAGAGCGGTATCGATCTCCCTCCCGTCGCTGATCCAACGAAACAACGGCTCGTCCACTACGATATCGATCCCACCGGGCACCGGGTTATGGTTCTGAAACGGAACGGCATACACGGTACGTCCCGGTCCATCGGTGAACGCCGACCGTCCGACGAGAATGGCGTGCGGCCTGGCGCTTCCAGAACTGCCTGCGTTTCCGTACCGTTGTCCCGCGTACGTAATCAGACGAGCGGGGAGATCTATCTTCTCCGACATGATCTCTTCCGCGGAAAAACCAGGGACGTACCGCCGGTAGGCATCGGTCAGATCGCCGACCGATACGTTTACCGTGATGGGAATCTCCGCATACGGGTAGACGGCCGAAACCGAAGGAAACGTTGGAACCGTTTCGAGGACGGACTTTTCGATACCCGCGGGGTTCCGAAGTGAGATCTCCGGCAGTCCCGGATCGGGAACGACGTTCGCTTCCCGTGCCAACCGCAGCATTCCGCCAAAGGCAACGACGAGGATGATGCTGATTGCCAGAGATAGAATCACCGCAACCGCCTGACGTCGATCCTGGCCCAGGTTGTGCAGCGCAATCCCCAGAATCGGCACGCCGTCACGACGCGGTCGAGAGAGTGAAAGCACGCTCGGTCCGCGTCGTGCGATGCGACGGTGTCGCGGGTGTCGCGGCTGCAATATCGTTCCCCGGGCCGCGGATATCGGGGGCACGCCACACGCCCGAACGGCGGGGATCGATACCGACACGGCTACCGCGAAAAGGGCTGCACCGATAGAACCGACGAAAACGGCGGGAGTCACAACCACGTCCAGCCGGCCGAGTATACCGTGATCGGTGATCCTCGTGAGCAGGGCAAATAGGGCCGCGATCGCTCCGATGCCACCGGACAATCCCAATGGAATACCGATCACCGCAAGAATCCCCGCTTCACCGACGACCTGCCGTAAGACAAACCGCGGCGTCGCGCCAATACAGCGAAGGATGCCGACCTCCTCGACTCGGTCGTTGAGAGAGAGGGTAAAGGCGTTGGCAATCGTAATAACCATTGCACCGGCGATAACAGAGATGACGATCACTTGAAACAGGAAAAAGGAACGGTTGATGTTTTCGTGTGAACTCGCTCCGGAATAGCTCAGAATGCGCTCGTTGAAGACAACTTTGTCCTCCGGGAGTCCGAAACGACCGGCAATCTCCATACCGTGTCTCACCGCGTCCCGGGCATCGTTGAAACGCACCAGGAGCGTGCCCTCCTCAGCATCCGTGTCATTTGGTTGAAGAGACGACACGGATCGGATTTGGAGCACGTCGCCCCCACGTACCGCGACATCGGAAACCAGAGGACGGAACACCCCCACTACCGTCGCTTCTCGCGTCCGGGTGTCACCGGTGTCCACACTGACCCGTCCTTCAACGAAGGGCGCAGCTACTCTCAAGAACTCCGCCGTCGCGGGACTCACGGCTATCTCGTCGGGTTGTTGGGGAAGGCGACCGTCAATTACCTGGAAGGTTGGTTCGAGAAGCTGCAATGCCCCGGCACTTACCGTGTGGAGGGTTACCGGCGTCGTTGGGGCTCCCTCCGCAACATCTCCGTTTCCTCTTCGGACGGTGCCGGGGCGAGCAGGCCAAATCAACCCGCCGCTCTCGATTTCCGGCGCGCTCAGGATCGTCTCGGCCATGCCCGGGGCGACAGCAGGAAAGCGCGCATGATGCGCCCCATGCGTCGCGACGGCATTTCGAAGGACCTGGGCCTGGACGCTGGATCGAATGAGGCCGGTGCCCGTCATGAGCCCTACGGAGATGATGATAGCCAGGAGGGTGAATGCGGTTCTCCGAGGCGCTCGGCGCAGACTGTCCCACGCGAGTTGTCGGTGGGAAATCACGTCCGGACCCTCCGATCATCGGCAACTATCCCGTCCCGGATCGTGATAATTCGGTCGGCTTCGGACGCGAGATCGGGATCGTGGGTAACCAGCACCAGTGTGCGGCGATAGAACCGCGTCGTTGATTTCAGGAGGCTCAGGATCTCCCGGCCGCTCCGGCGGTCCAGGTTTCCCGTCGGCTCGTCGGCAAGAACCAGGGACGGCCGATACACCAGAGCGCGAGCGATCGCCACGCGTTGCTGTTCTCCCCCGGACAGTTGCGTCGGGAAGTGTCTGGTGCGGTTGTCCAGACCGACGCGTTCCACGATCTCCCGTATCACCGCCGGGTCTTGGGGTCTCCCGTCCAGGAAGAGCGGCAATGCGATATTGTCCCACACCGAGAGGCGCGGCAGGAGATTGAAGGATTGAAACACGAAACCCAGCTTCCGTCGTCGGAGGATCGCCCGCCGCCGTTCGGGTATACCGTACAGATCCTGTCGGTCGATCTCGACTCGTCCGGAACTCGGTTGATCGATTCCTCCCAACATGTGCAGGAGTGTGCTCTTGCCGGACCCACTGGGACCGATGACGGCGACAAACTCTCCGTCTTCGATCGTGACATTTACATCGCGAAGCGCGGATACCCGTGTCAGTCCCGCGCCGTACCATTTACTGAGCCCGTACGTTCGGGCGACTATCGTATCCATGGATTGGGTGTACCGCATCAATCTTACGTTCCCGTGACGTCCGGTCTTACCGTCTCGAAAGGAAGCACCACCGAAAAACAACTCCCCTCGCCCATCGTGCTTGTGGCGCGGATTTCGCCGCCGTGAGCACGGACGATCATCCGCGCGATGTACAGTCCGATTCCGACGCTCTCCATATGTGGTCGGGAGCTTCCCATGAAGAAGCGCTCGAATACCCGCGGCAGGTCCCCCGGCGAAATTCCTTCGCCGTGGTCGCGGATATCGATACGCAGAGAAAGGGCGGTCTCAACCAGCTGGATATGAACGGCCGAATCCCGGGGTGAATGGAGGAGCCCGTTCTTGATCACGTTGGAGAGCGCCTCGGCGACCCAATCGCGGTCCACATCGATCAGCACGTCGTGATATGAAGAAGTGTCAACAATGACCCTCGTCGACGCGTCCACGTCGTCGAGCCCGTAAATCGCATCGTCTACCACGGCAAGTGGTTCGACCGGCGTCCGTTGAAACGGGATCGTACCACTTTCCAAACGCGCCATCTTCAAGAGACCGCGAACCAACCGGTCCATCCGGCTGATCTGTCCCTGGCACCGTTTCGCATACAACTCACGCGTCTCGGGTAAATCATCGCTGAAGGAGGTGAGAAGATCGACGTAGGTCGCAAGCGCCGCCAACGGGGTCTTTAGTTGGTGAGAGATATCTGAGAGAGTCTGCTGGAGAAAATGTCGCTCCGCCTCCAGTTGGTCGACCGCGGTGAAGTGTTTCCGGATGAGCTGGTTGCAGCGGTGAATCATCAATCCCCAGACGCCTTCATCGTGCTGTCCCGGTATCAGCCTGCGATTTCCGTCCAGCGTTCTCGTCAGGTGGTCGGAGAGGGCGTGCAGTCGCCTGCTCTGACGCCGATCTGCGAGCCTGGTTGCGACGGTACCCGCGAAAACGCCCGTCACCGCCATTCCAAACGCCGCAGTCACCCAATCCATCGATACCCCACGCCCCGAATCGTCTCGATCCGTCGGGACCGTTCGGGATCCTTCTCGACCTTTTGTCGGAGGCGGCGAATGTTGACGGACAACGTGTTTTCTTCCACCACGCGCCCCTGACTGTCCCACAGGGCGTCCAATAGACGCTCTCGCGGTACGATCGCGTCCTGCTGCTTCATGAGCGTTGCAAGCAAACGGTATTCCGTCGGGGTCAGAAATACCTCATTTCCGTCTTGCCGGACCCGTCCCGTCTTGAGATTGAGGACAATACCTCCCGATTGGATCACCTCGCCGTTGTCGTGAGAGCCGGAACGGCGCCGCAGGACCGCCGCGACCCTGGCAAGGAGTTCGCCGACGCGAAACGGCTTCACCAGGTAGTCGTCCGCGCCAAGCTCAAGGCCACGAACAACGTGGACCTCCTCCTCCCGAGCGGACAGAAACAGCACCGCCGTATCGCCGGCGGCACGGATATGGCGACACACCGAAAATCCATCCCCGTCGGGCAATCCGATGTCGAGGATGCACACGGTAAAGACACAACGTCGCTGGAAAGCAAGCGCCTCCGCGCGCGATGCCGCTATCGTGACGGAATAGCCGGACTGTTGAAGGGTAAACGCAAGCCCCTCGGCGAGGGCGCGGTCGTCTTCTACCAGGAGGAGCGTTTTTTCCGCGGGTTTCAAGGATGCCATCTCCGTATGTAACACCTCAGACCCGGATATTTGCGCCATTCTCGACGCGGCCGCGATACCGGTCGCAGGGATCACCTTTGGAACAGCAGGACGGCAGTAAAAACGGAACCGCGAGGAACACCACCAGAACTCGTCGTATCGTGGTCATCATGGTAAGACTTCTTCGGAAGATTTAGTTGACTTAGTCCGGTGATCGGACTAATATCATAATATGACGGTCGTAAATATCCACGAAGCAAAGACAACGTTTTCCCGGCTGGTTGATCGCGCCCATGGAGGAGAGGAGATCGTCGTCGCCAAAGCGGGCACACCCTGGGCGCGCCTTGTGCCGTTGGAACAACCGGAAGAACGACGCCCGGGGAGATATACCGACGCGGTCCCGGATACCTTTTTTGAACCGCTGCCGGAGGACGAACTGGACGCATGGGAGCGATAGAGGCCCTGCTCCTCGACACCCACGCACTGCTGTGGTGGTGGGCGCAACCCGCCCGTCTGAGCCCCCGGGTTCTCGGACTGCTCAAAGATCCTCACACCACCGTTCTGGTGAGCGCCGCGTCGGCATGGGAGATTGCAACCAAATCCCGGATCGGCAAACTACCGTCCGGCGGCACGATCATCGCCCGATGGGACGAACGGATCACTACCGACGGCTTCACTCAGCTATCGATCTCCCCCGGACACGCTCTCCGGGCGGGCACACTCCCCGGCACCCATCGCGACCCGTTTGACAGAATGCTGGCCGCACAAAGCATCCTGGAGGAGTTACCGGTAGTCAGTGTCGATGAAGCGCTGAGCTCGCTCGGAGCCGCACGGATCTGGGAGTAGGTTGGGATCGGTATCGCGGTGTAAGTAACCAGAAGGCAGAGAGTCCACAAGTCAGCTTAGAACGTGTCTGATCGGTTGTGAGTAGCCCGAGCCCCATGGGGCAGGATCCCCGTTGTGGCGCCTTCGGGTGGTGCCCCGTAGATAGTGATATCTGACAGCCGCACCTGTTCGGGGTTGTCGATACGGGTCATCGGAATGCGAACCTCGATGACATCGCCCCACGCGGCGTCCACGTCGCGGACGAGGGTCGGATCACGCTCCATGTACATGCCCCAATCGTGCTCAACGCGAATACCATTCGCATTCGGTCGCAGCACGGAGAACAGGTGATTTACCTCCGATTCATCGGTGGTTTCCGGGCGCAGCGCGACAAGCTCAACGTCCAACCACGCGTCTTTCACAAAGGTCGCCAACGAGTCATGACCTTCGACCATCAGGTAGACCGCATCAGTATCGAAGACAACATATGCGGCCTTGAGATCGTAATCCATACCAATAGGGATATCCCCGGCGCTATCCACGGTGAAAGCTCGCGCGTTCGCCCACTCCGAAGAATTGCCGTCGATTGTGACGTCCGCCGGTAGCACCTCACCAAGCCCGCGACGATGGTGTCCCATCTCCGGGCGCTGCCCGACAAGGTCGATGTCCGGGAGGCTCTGTTGCACAAGATAGAGCGGGTCGGCACCACTCTGCCGGGTTGAAACCTGCGCCCCGGCTGCGTCGGACTCGGCCAACACCGCCTGCCACGCCCGGTATTTTGCCTGAAGCTCCTCCTGGCCATCCAGCGCGGCAAGCCCATCGAGGACGCGAACAAAGAGCGCTTCGGCCTCAGCCGGACGCACAGCCCAGTCGGAGATGATCGCTCGGACGATTCTTGCAAGCGATTCCGCCCCGGCAACGGCGCTTGGTGCAACAAATCCTACCGCCGTTGTTTGGCCATCCACGATGTCAACCGACTGCGAGACAAGAACCTCCGGTCCGGCAAGTCCGTCGACTTCGATAGTAAGGTCGTAGCGGCCGACGATAAGACGGGGGACCTCGACGAGATCGGTACCCACCGGGGACCCGTTGAGAAAGACGCGATAGGAGCGTTGCACGCCTTGATTGTTGAGCGCCAACGAGCCGTACGCGACCTGGGTACCACTGATTTCGTTCAGAAATTCGAGTGCGATCCGGTCTCCCGCCTCAAAAACATCAAAGACAGATTCGGCTGTCACTTCGGCGGCGAGGCGCGACTCATCCGCTTCGCGTTCGTAGAACGACAGCTCAAAGGCCAATTCGCCCGTAGAAAGTCGCGCGACCGAACCGAAGACGATCGCATCGACACCGGCCGCGTCGGCCAACTCCCGAAGCGTCTGATCACCTGTTGGTGTATCGGCCACCACCGAGACGATCTTGTAGCCCTCGACAAAGCGAAGGTTCAGCTCGATCGTTTCGCGGATCGTTTGCGCGATCACGTCCAGCGTTCCCAGTCGATCCTCGGGAGGAAGCACTGCAACGCGCGTTGCTCGGGTTGGCGACTGAGCCGTAACACCTGCGGTGATAACAGCGAATAACGGCAACACAACGAGCCACCAGGTCATCGATTTTTTCATTGCGAATCACTCCGGGCAAACACAAGGTTACGGGCGAAAAGCGACGGAATCGGTTCTGTCGTCAATTCCTCTGCAAGGTCCCCGCGGGCGGAGCGGCGGTGCACGATCACGGCGCGCCAATCGTCGTCCAGGACGGAAAAGTCCACTCGCGTCCGGCGGCGCCCGGCCACTTCATAGTCTTGCGCCTCAACCGTCGCAACCTGATTTGCAATCAGTAGGTCCACCTCAACAGGGCCCGCCACGGGTTCACCCTCGAGCAACGCGTCCAGCGGCGAGCGAGCAAACGCCTCCCGCGGCCCAAGCACAACGCTGAACGGCGCCTCTGTCGCGCTCGGATAGAGGACCATCGCATCGCCAAGATCGGCGGCCCAGGTCCATTGGTGCTCGGGGTCGGAAAAGGTGAGGCCCGACGGTAGCGTGCGCGTCTGCGTGCTGGGATGCTCGGTCGTAAGGCTCGCAATAAGCTGCAGCACCGGTAGCGGATCAGCCTCTATACCACCGGTAGTATCGGCGACCTCAACGGAGATCTGTCCGTCGACATCGGCCTCAATGATCAGCGTCATCATCATCGGCGCGCTCGCTGAGGCGTCCAAAAACACGACAAAGCCTTCGAGTCCGCCGATGGTAATCGGCTGGGAACGAATCACTGGCTGTGTTGGCCGGACCGAATCGACGTAGTACTGCGCGAGGGACCGCGCGTCAGAGCGGAACGGCGCGTCAAAGCGCTGCACCTGTCCCGTAATCATGCCGTCCGGATCGGCAAAATAGAACGCTGACGCACCGGTCGGCGCACGTCCAATCTCCGTCCCCGGGCTGGCCGGGAGAAAGCTCCACGCGTCGGGAAGCACCAGCCCCGCCCCAGCCAGCGCCAGGCGGTTGACTGCCACCAGTTCCGCGTCCGTGTAGCGTAACGCACCAAGTGAGATCGGTTTACCGGGGTTCAGTCGCACCGCTTCCGTGCGCAACCCACCCGATTCACGAACATACCCGGTCTGTGTTCCGGTTGAAGCACACCCGGCGGCCAACAGAGTAGCCCCCGCCACAACGGTAAACATTACCAACCGACTCAGCTTCTCCGACATTTGGACAGGGTACTCATTGGTTCCCGAAAGAGCAAGAAACATGTTTGCCAATTCGGAACGGGTGGTCGCCTCACACCGGCGCCGGAGCGACGGTCACTCCACCGTCGGACCCGGAAACCTGGTTGAACGCCGCGCGCGACCAGACAAGTGTGACCAGCGCGGCTGACCATGTGACGGCAAAAATGCCCCACCAGATACCGTCCAGTCCCCATCCAAACACTTCCGCGAAGAGGAAAAACACGATCGGCGGCGCGATAAGCTGCCGATACAGCCCCACGTATATCGCCGGCATCGGCCGTTTCAGCCCCTGCATAAACGAGACTGAGCTGAACAGCACCACGTACGCGTAGTACACCAACCCTTCGATGTAGAGGTACCGCCGCCCCATCGCCACCACCAGCGGATCGGTGGTGAACTGCCGCATGAGAACCCCCGCCAGAGGAAGGATAATCCCAAGCGACACCGCCATGACAACCAGTCCGTACAAAAGGGTCGTCCGGTACGTTTCTTTGATTCGATCAAACTGGCGGGCGCCAAAGTTGTTGCCCACCAGCGTGAGCATTGCCGTGTTCAACCCCGCGCTGGGAAGGAGAGCGATCTGCTCTATCCGCAACGCGACCCCGTAGGCGGCAAGCCCTTCCGTCGATCCGTTCCGGGCGATGAAAAAATTGATGACGAACATCCCCAACGCGACTGTCATCATGTTCAGGCTTGCCGGAATTCCCTGGACCGCGATTTCCCGGAAGAACGCCCGTTGCGGGAGGTAGTCACGAAATCGCATACCGGCACAAGACCGGGCGCGACGAGCCCGCAACAGCATGTAGGCGAGACTCACTCCCTGAATGGCAACCGTGGCAAGCGCAATCCCCGCGGCACCCATCGCCGGGATTCCCAGCGGCGCAAATCCGAACAGAAAGAGTGGGTCCAGTCCGATGTTCAGAATCATCCCGATAAACAGGACGTTGCGGTAACTCTTCGTGTCGCCCCGGGATGACAAACCGGCGTTGACGATCGCGTTGAGGAGGAAGAAGCCGGTTCCAAGGAGTATCACCCGCATGTAACTCATGCCCAGCGCAAGGACCAGATCGTTGGCCCCCATAAACCGATACGCGCTCTCGGCCACCAGCAATCCGACGACGGTCAAAACGACCGACGCAATAACACCGAAAGAGATCGCCTGCACCTGGTATCGTCTGGCAAGCTCCTTGTCACCGGAGCCAAGGGCGTTGGAAATCAACGCCGTTGCCCCCGTTGCAATCCCGCTGCCGGAGGCGATGATGACAAAGAACAGTGGGAACGAAAGTGACAGCGCCGCGAGGCCCTCTGTCGCGAGAAACTGCCCGAAGTAGGTATCCACGATGTTGTACATCGTATTGAAAATCATGCCGACGCTGGCGGGTATTGCGATGCGACGTATCAGCCGGGGAATCGGATCGGTCGTCAGATTGAGCTCGGATGTGGCATCAGACGTTTTCACAGCAGTAGAGATTATCGAACCCTCCTCGCGCATGCGCGCGACATGATCTGAGATGGGCTTCGATCGCTCACGCGATCCTCGCCGGTGCGCAATAGATTACTATATTTGTAATGTAAAGCATATAACAAGCGGCGTATTTTGGGGCACGCCACCGCAACGTGACGGTGGAGCTCACCACGCACTACGTCATCGAATGGGAGCGCAACCTGGCGGGGTTTCAGGCGCTACTTGAAGCATTGTGATCGGCGGGCAGAACACGGTACGCGTGCCACGCAGCTATCGGGAAGCCAAACTATTTTTCGGCTGTGTCAGTCGTCTTTTGTGGTCCGAGAAGTGCCTGTAACCGCTGGATTGGTTTGGAGAGGTGCTCCCGCATCGCTTTACACGCACCCATTGCGTCACCTTCGCGAATCAGATTCAGAATCTCGCGGTGTTCGTGCAACTCGTGCACCAGCGTTTCCTTCTTGTTGACCTTGAAATACACCTCGCGACGGGCGATACCAAGCTTCTCCCGCATCCCGTTGAACATCTCGATCAGAATCGGGTTTCCCGATGTCTCGTACAACTTCTCGTGAAACGCCATCCCCAGTTCAAAATGATACTCGTTGTGGTCCACCGCATCCAGCGAACGATCCACAATTTCCGCCATCTCGGTAATCGCGGCGACGTCCCGACGAAGCGCCGCGTGCCAGCAGAGCCCCGGCTCCACGATTAAGCGCGCCTCCATCAGATCTATAATCGCTTTTTCAACATCTGTTTCGTCGAGAGTGGCGTGGTACTGGATCAGCCGTACCCGGTCGGCGGCGTTTTCCGCTACAAACGTACCGCGGCCCGGCATCGACACGAGCAATCCGACGATTTCAAGCGCTTTGATCGACTCGCGGACTGAGTTTCGGCTGACCTGGAACTGATCCGACAGCGAAAGCTCGCCGGGAATTTTGTCTCCTGCGGGCCACTCGCTCGAAACGATCAGATCCATCATCTGAGTAGATATTTCCTCGTGTAATGTGCGTCTTCGCGCCGGCTGTATCATGGTTCCCCTTGGTAGTTCATTAGAGGATAGAGAATTCAGCCGGCTGAAACAAGTACGCACCTCAACCGACACCGTCGTACGGTGCCGGTCTCGGTGCAAATGTGTTTACCCGACGATAGTCGCAACCAGCTCTTCCGCGGACAATCCGTTAATTCCAAGATTCTCCATCGTACGGCCGGTCGACACGAGGTCCCGGCCGATCAGATACGACCCGAGGCGACACGTCGTCTCCATCATCTCCGCGTTCAACCCGAGTTGTGCTGAAAGAGAGACCATCGGCACAAGGCCGGTCGGGATATCTTCGAGAACGTATCGCGTATCGATCCGTTTCTGTCCCGCTATACCCCGGTACGCATCAACGTTCCGTACAATCTCGGAGAGCGTCTCCGCCTCCGCGCTGTAGAACTCTTTATAGAGCTCTTTGACGTCTTTCAGGTCCAGTCCCAGCGCTTTCCCGAGGGCAACCCGTTCGGTGTCCATCGCCTCCAGGAAGCGCCCTATCGTCGGTGTGATTCCGTCTCGATAGTATTCCCAGTCACGGCCCGATTCGATTAACGAGACGTTGAGCAATGACGGCGCAGGGTGCATAATAGCGTTCAGGTTTGTGAGGCTCGTCTCGAAGACATTGGATGCCGCATGCATCCGGGGGAATGCGTCGGCGATTTTCGCCACCGCTTCCTCCGTCTTTGAGGCGGGCACCGCCGCTACCGCCAGACTGTTCTTCATTCCGTTTATCGTTGCGCGCCCCGGCTCCGACACGCGACACGCGTACATAAGCGACTGGGCCTCGGCTATCACCATCTTGTCCACGTCGAGCCCGGCCTGTCGAAAGACCTGTCGGAACTCCACCGCACCAAGGGTCGCCCCCGGGTGGACGAATACGAGCTGGCCAGGACTGATGCATTGCGCCATCTTCTCGGCGATAGCCCGGTGGTAAATCGCCGGAGCGATCACCATGATGACGTCGGCGCCATCAATCACGACCGACATATCGGTTGACGCGCGGCTGACGGGTCCGAACCCCTCAACCGCTCCGCCCAGATGGATTCCACCGGCTTCCGCTATGGCGGTGACGGTTTCCGGAATCACATCGTAAAGACGCACGTCATATCCCATCGTTCCGAGGTGCCCCGCAGCCGATTGTCCGCCGTTGCCGCCGCCGATGACGGCCCACGTGTATTTCTTCTGTGTAACACCCGTCACGTCACCAACCTCCCGGTAGTCCGTCAGTTGGTAATGCGACGGAACAGCTCGGCACCGTATTCGTCCTCGATCTGCGGCCACACCTCTTCGCGAACCTTATCCGCGATCTCTGCGAGATCCGCGTCGGTAAACGGAATGATTTCAGCTCCGATTCCCGCAAGTTGTTCCTCGTACGACTCGGTTTCATCCGGCGCTGCTTCCCATCGGGCCGTTTCCATTGCACGCGCAGAGTCCATGACGATTTCCTGCTGTTCCGCCGAAAGTCCTTCCCATTCACTCATGTTCATGTAGAGAAACCACATTTCGAAATGGCTGTTGACCGGGAGATAGTAGTTGGTGAGATCGCGAAAGCTCGACCAGTACCCTTCCGCGCCGGAGCCGATTACGCCTTCAACAATACCGGTCTGCATCGCCGTAAACGCTTCGGAGAACGGGATTGGCGTCGCCAGATATCCGAGGGCGGTGGCGGTCAGTTCGAATGATTTGATTCCCGGAACCCGAATCTTGAGGCCCTGGTCGGCGTACGGATTGGTGGGATCCGCAGGCTCTTCCGCGAGGGCAATTCCTCCGAAATACTTGGGATACTGCGCCAGCACCTTGATATTCTCACCGGCGAAGAGCTCTTCCACCGCATTCATCAAGTCGCCACCCCATGCAAACGTCTGCTGTGCGTCTTCCCAATCGGTGACAAGATACGGTGCCGATGTGATACCCAGCGCCTTTGTTACGCCGTTACTCGCCGGGGCCAATTGCATTTCAACATCGCCGATACCGACGCGTTCCTGCACGACCGTATAATTCCCGAGTTGACTCGCCGGAAACACGTCGATCGTGATCGTACCGTCAGAGTTCTCCGCAACTGCATCGGCAAACGCCGTCAGATCCACGTCGGTCGACGTCCCTTGCGGCCTCACATGACCGACCTTCCACGTCTGCTCACCCTGTCCTGCGGCGAAAACCAGTCCCGCCGCGACGACCAAAATCACGATGGCCATGATACTTCGTTGTGCTCTCATACCCTTACTCCTTTGAACGGAATTTTTCGGGAGCGTACCGCCCCCGTTTCAAACCCAGAAAACGGATCACGCCAGTCCAAACAGCCGCGGGAGAAAGAGCGACAGGTCAGGCCAGAATGTTGTCAGGAAGACCACCGGTACGTACCCGATGATAAGGAATACCAGCGTAGGCCCGAGAATGCTGTGAAACTCGGTCTTTCCGATCCGCATGCCCAGATAGAGGATGCTCGCATACGGTGGCGTTACACCGCCCATCGCAAGGTTCACTCCCATAATGGCGGCAAAGTGAACCGGGCTGATTCCCAATTCCAGTACGAGCGGAAGCAGAAGCGGCGCAACCAGAATCATTCCCGTGACATCGTTGACGATCATCCCGACGAGGAAAAGAAACAGATTGATAATGATCAGCAGCACGATGCGGTTACTGGTAATTCCGAAAAGAATATCGATGAGTGCCTGGGGAACGCGGAGCAGGACGTAGGTCTGACTCAACATGAGCGTGAAGATGATCATCGTCATGATCGACCCGATCGACGTTCCTGCCTGACGGACCACTTCAGTCACCGCTTTCCGGTTCAGATCTCTGTAAAGCCAGAGGCCGAGAGGGACCGCCACGAGGGCAGCAACGGCAGCGGCTTCTGTCGGGGTGAAAACACCGCCGTAGATGCCCCCCAGAATGATGACGGGAACCATTAATCCCGGTATCGCCCACATTATGCGTTTTCCGTTATACCGACGCCGTTCCCGTGGGTCCGCGATAACCTCCTCCAACCGGATGTTGGGAAACCGTCGCGTCCAGACCATATTTATTGCCGAGAAGAGGACGATGATGATAAAACCGGGACCCACCGTTGCGAGAAACGCCGCAAGGATCGACGTCTCGGTGACCCATCCGTAAAAAATCATGATGATGCTCGGCGGGATGAGCAGCCCCAGTACGGACGACACGGTTACAAGCGCCGTTGCGTATCCCCGCGGGTAACCCTGTTCGACCATCCGCGGAATAAGGATCGGCCCGGTAGACGCGACGCCGGTAAATCCGGAACCGGATATCGCCCCGACGATACCGGAGGTTACGATCGCAACAACACCGATTCCGCCTTTTATCCGACCGACGAACACATCGATGAAGTTAAGAAGGTGCTTTGCGATACCGCTTTTGGCGATGAGCAGTCCCGCAAGAATGAACAACGGGCTGGCAAGAAGAACCAGGCTGATCGACTGGTTAAACGCCCAGAGCATCATACTGGTCATCGACGCGCCGCCGAAGATAACCATGAACGCTAAGGCACCGCCGAAACAGTACGGAAGCGGAACGCTTAACATTAAAAGGAGGACCAGAACGACAACATCAAGACCGACAAGTGTGAGCATATCCATAGGGGGCTCCTCAGGTTTGAGACTGGGTAGGACGACCGATCGTGTTGTAACGGTCGATAAGTTCGACGAATGTGAAAAACGTCATCGACAGTAAGCCGATGAACATCGCTGATTCACCAGCAAACAGGGGCAGATACAGAAGATTGCTGAGCTTCCACACGCTCATCGAATACAGGAAGTATTTGAACGCCCAATAGGTGAGCCATATGCTGATGATGAAGGAGACGACGGTGCGAATGAAGTAAAAGATCGCGAGACGGCGCTCGTTCTTTATGTAGAGCGCCACGATTCCAGCCTGAATGTGGTCGCGTTCGTATGACGCGACACCACCGCCGAGCATATACAGCCAGATCGTCGGGAAAAGCATGATCTCTTCGATCCCCATCAGTGGCATCTGGAGAACGTATCGAAGGAGAACTTGAATCACGACAAGCACCGGAATAACCATGAGGAGGATGAGCACGATGCCCTGCTGGACCCGTGCGATACCCCGCGTTACAGCTGAATCGGTAATACTTTTCATCCTGCACCATCCATCTCCAATAAGTTGTATGAGCTACGGTGTTGAATGTTCAAATGTCCAACAGTTCAACATCCAAATGTAGTGTCCCACGGGTCTTTTCGGTTGTCAACGAAGAATTTTCAGTTTCAAGAAGGTTGTTGCGGAAACGCTACCCGCCGATACAACAGCACCGTAACGCCCCCGGCATAGACCACGCCCACTGCCGCCGCGACAAGCGCTTCCCCCGGGGTGGACGCGTGGAGCCGAATGAGGCTTCCCCAGGCAGAGGGAAACACGCCAACGGTCCACGCCCACTTGCCGGGTATCGCCATCAGAAGAAGCGGCGGCAGCGTGAGCAGATTGATCACCTTGGCGGCCGCAAGGCCCTGCACCTTGTTCTCCGCGATGACGGAAACCGCCAGATACACGATAGGAAGTATCGCAGCATCCACAAGGATCGACAGGACAAAGCGAAACGACGTGGCGTGAAACAGATTGCCCGCCGCAACCGCCGGCGCAACCATCACCAGATGGATCGCAAGCAGCATGGCGCCCCGCCGCAGGATGTACCACCCCGGTCTGCCCGGCACGGTCCGGAGAAACGGGATAACCCCGCCGTCCTTTTCGTCCAGAATCAGAAACGCGCCGACCACCCCGTAGATAACCACTCCGGGAAGCAGCGCAAAGGACCGCAGGTTATCCAGGTGCTCCCCTGCAAGGGTACGGAAGACGGAGGCGTCGCCCAACGCCATGACCGCGTGAGGAATCACCCGCCCCAGCATGACCGCCGCCAGGATCGGGGCAAAAAACATCGCTAAAATGACCGGATCCCGCACCATCAGCCGTACGTCCACAGCGGTCCCTGACAGGGTGCTCCAGCGCCGGCGACCCGTCTCCCGGTCCCACGCCGCAGTCTCACCCTTGTAGTCATCGGAGGCGTAGACGAAGCGCCCGTCC
>JAQIBO010000048.1 GCA_027859055.1 Spirochaeta sp. | reverse complement strand
AGCTAGCAAGCCGAAAAGTACCAATCGATTACCAGGCCTGTGCGTTCTTCTATCTCGCCACGTTTTCCGTCACGGACAAGTTGTTCACAAATCGGGGTTCCCCGCTCGTCCTGCCAGACCAGAGCGTTGTGTACCGGCATACCGGTGCGCCTGTCCCAGGCGACGATCGTTTCACGTTGGTTGGAGATCGCCACGGCTGCGATCCGGCCTTCATCGACGTCGTTTTTGTGCAACACCGCTTCGATCGCCTGATGGCTTCGTTCCACGATCTCCAGAGGATCGTGCTCCACCCATCCCGGGCGCGGGTAGTGCTGGGCGTGCTCAACCGTCGCGCGATGCCTGATGATACCGTTCCGGTCAAAGAGGCACGCCTTGGTGGCGGCGGTACTCTGGTCCACGGCAAGGACGTAAGCGCCGCTCACTGGAGCGCCTCCATTACCTGAGCGGCTATTGCCTGCTTTTCTATACCAAAATGCTCGAAGAGCTCCTGCGACGATCCCGCCGGGAGAAATTCGTCGGGAAAACCGATAATCCTCATCGGCAACGGATTCCGTCGGCCCAGGAGCTCGGAAACGGCTCCGCCGAGACCTCCGTAGATGCTGTGCTCCTCAACTGTGACGACGAGGCGTGACCCCGAGGTCGCTTCAAGAATGGTATTCTGATCGAGGGGCTTAATCGTTGGCACGTCGACAACTGTACAGGAAACTCCTCCGTCTTCAAGAACTCCAGCCGCTTGAATCGCATGGTGAAGCGCCTCCCCTGCCGAGATAAACGTGCAGTCGCTGCCGTGCCGGAGGACGTGGGCTTTACCAAACACGAAAGACTCATGTCCCGGTTTGTATACATCCGGTACCGGACCGCGTCCGAGACGCATATAGACCGGCCCCTCGTGTTGGCTCAGGTATTCCGTTGCGGCAACCGTCTGGGCGTAATCTGCCGGGACAATTACCGCGAGTCCGGGAATCGCGCGGTATAGAGCGATGTCGTGGAGAGAGTGGTGGGTGCTTCCCAGGGCACCGTAACTTACACCGCCGCTTACCCCGATCACTTTTACATTTGCCCCCGCGTAGGCGATGTCGTTTTTGACCTGTTCCACGCTCCGCGCGGAGTAAAAGGATGCCGGCCCGCACAGAAAAACTGATTTTCCGGACAGTGCAAGCCCGGCGGCAATTCCGGTGGCGTTCTGTTCCGCAATACCTACCTCCACGAACTGATCCGGTAGTAGTTCTGCGAAATCTGTCAGGGTGACCGATCCCCGGGCATCTGAGGTTACGGTATAGATTTCCGGATGCTTCGATGCAAGATCGGTGATCGTCTGCGTAAATGCATGCCGCGCAGACGGTTCTTTCGTGCTGCTCATACAACAGCTCCCTTCTGCTTTTGGTCCAATTCTTCGAGCGCTGTGGCCAGGTCCTCATCCGTAGGTACCCGGTGGTGCCAGCTGGCCTGGTTTTCCACGAATGAAACACCTTTTCCTTTGGTCGTGTGCGCTACGATAAGGAACGGACGCGTCCTGGCTCCCCCTCGTTCACACGCACCAATGGCTCCCACGATCGACTCCATATCATTTCCGTCGATCTCCTCAACGCTCCATCCAAAACTGCTCCATCGTTTTTTGAGAGAAGAGATCGTCATGACCGTGTCCACATCCCCGCTGATTTGGAGCTTATTGTAATCGATAATCGCGATGAGATTGCCAAGCCCGTAATGGGAAGCCGCCATCGCTGCCTCCCAGACACTTCCTTCGGCCTGTTCTCCGTCACCCATGAGCACGAAAACCCGATAGTCCGCGTCATCGCGTTTTCCGGCTATCGCCATTCCTACCCCGACAGACAGGCCGTGGCCGAGGGCACCCGTGGGGACTTCAACGCCGGGAACCTTCATCGTGGGATGGCCGAAGAGGCGCGAACCGTAGCTGCCGTACGTCTCCAGTTCTTCCCGTGGAAAAAAGCCCGCCCGGGATAGAACGACGTAATACCCTTCAACACTGTGCCCTTTGCTGAGAATAAAGCGGTCTCTGTCAGGTTGTTGTTCCGTGCTTGAGTAACGCATTACGTGGAAGAAGAGCGCGACAAGAATGTCTACCGAGGAAAGGCTGCCGCCTGTGTGTCCTCCACCGGCATGGTGTATTGTAATCAGAAGATCCCTTCGAATCTCCCTGGCGATCTCTTCAAGTTCAGCGATCGAAGCCATACGCACCCCTTTCTGAATGTGTTTCGCAGAC
>JAQIBO010000023.1 GCA_027859055.1 Spirochaeta sp. | reverse complement strand
ATATCACCTCCCAGATCCACACGGAGAATGAGCTCCGTCGCGTCAATCGGGAACTTGATCAACTCCTGAAAGCGCGAACCAGCTCGCTTACCACGGCCCACCGGGAACTGCAACTGATGAACAGCGTTATGCAAAACTCCCTGAACGGCGTAACGATTACCGACGATTCAGGGGTTATTCAGCAGATTAACGCGGCGTTTACCGCGGAGACGGGGTACGCCCCTGATGACGCGATTGGGAAAACACCGCGGATACTCAAGTCGGGGCGACACGACGAAACGTTCTACCAGAAGCTATGGGCAAAAATTCAAACCACCGGTACCTGGGAAGGGGAAATCTGGAATCGACGGAAGACGGGAGAAGTATTCCCGGAGTGGCTGGCGATACAGGCGATCTACGATGAGATGGGGCAGGTTACGAATTACGTGGCGGTATTTCATGATTTGACCGAGCTTCGAAAAAAGGAGGAAGAGGTTGAGTTCAGCACCAACTACGACGCCCTCACCCGCCTCCCGAACCGGCTCTCGTTTCTTGAACGGGTAGATGCCGCGATTCGCAACGCTCGCCGCCACGAGACGAGTGTCGCCGTCGCGATAGCCGACATAGATGATTTTCGCCGGATAAACGAGACGGGGGGACACCCCGCAGGAGACGCCGTTCTTGAGCACCTTGCCGGAACGTTGCGCGAGACGGTCGGTGACGACGCCACGGTGGCGCGGATCGTTGGCGACGAGTTTGGCGTGCTGATAGACGGCATCATCGATCAATGGGACTACCTCCAGACAACCGATCGCCTCGCCGCAGTAAGCGAAAAACCGACAACGATCGCGGGTACCTCCTACGATCTTACCCTTACGATCGGTGTCGCCTTGTTCCCTGGCGACGGAGATACGGCGATGACGTTGCTGAACAACGCAGAGGCTGCGTTGTATCAGGTCAAACGGCGCCCGCGGTTGCTGGAGGCCGGCCGGGTTGGTATGTATACCGCCGCGCTGGATGAGGCGTTGCGCCGTCGAATTTCTATTGAGTCGCAGATGCGGATCGACCTGGAAAACCGGCGTTTCGTTCCCTTTTATCAGCCGCGCATAGACCTTGCCACCGGTCGCGTCGTTGGTGCCGAGGCGCTGGCGCGCTGGATCCGCGAAGACGGCACGGTTGTGTCCCCGGGGGAGTTCATTCCCCTCGCGGAAGAGACCGGGCTGATCGTACGCCTCGGTGAGGTGATGCTGGACAACGTCCACCGCGACCTGGCTGGCTCACTCGCTCCGTTTCGTGACGATCTGACCGTGTCGTTCAACGCATCGATCAAAGAACTTCTGGATCCGGGCTTTGTCGAACGGTTATCGCACCGTATCGCCGAGGGCGGAACTGCGAATACTTTGGAACTTGAGCTGACCGAGAGCGTGATCATGGACGATATCGATAACACGATGCCGGTCCTTGAGACGATCAAGGCGCAGGGACTCTCCCTGGCGGTTGACGACTTCGGAACGGGGTATTCGTCCCTGTACTACCTGAAGCGGTTGCCGATCGACGTTCTCAAGATTGACAAGTCATTTGTGGACGATATCGCCAGCGACGGAAATGACCAGGCGATCGTCACTACGATTATCGCGATGGGCAAGGCGTTGAACCTGCGACTGGTTGCCGAAGGGATTGAAACCCCGCAACAACGTGAGTTCCTCACCACCCACGGGTGCACCGAGGGTCAGGGATATCTCTATGGTAAACCGATGGATCGTGATACGTTTGTACAGTTTCTTGAAACGGTAAGAGGAGCTGTACCATAGATGAAGGTATTACTGGTCGACGACGAAAAGGTCATCCTGACCGTGTCCCGTGAGGCGCTTTCCAATATCGCCGAGGAGGTCGTAACCCACACCGACCCGCAGGAGGCGGCACGAGAAGACCTGGCATCTTTTGACGTGATCCTTTCCGACTTTTACATGCCGGGTATGCGTGGCGACGAGTTCCTCAGCCGCGTCAAGGAAAGCGCTCCGGACGTACCGTTTATCTTTCTGACGCAGAACGATGATCTCGGGATCGCGGTTGAGCTTATCCGACACGGCGCCGACGACTACATCAGCAAGCCGATAGATCCCAAGACGTTCGTCTTTCGCGTGAAAAAGATCATCGCCGAAAAGGAACGGGAACGCCAGATTACCCGCATCATGGAGGAGCAAAAGCTCCTGGACATGGAAAACCGCAAACTCAGCAACTGGCGGCTGTTGTACGCCTCCAAGGACGCGCGTCAGACGGAAACGCTCGTGGCCAATCTGGCCCGCAACCTGAACCAGAGCGGGGGATTTCTGTGGCTGGACATGCTGGAAAGCTCCTTCACCGAAAACGAGGACGGAAATTACACCGTGCCCAAGGCGGTTCTGGACATGGCGCTCACTTCGGCACGCAATCAGCGCCGTCTGTTTGAACGCGTTGAGTTTATCGGTACCCTTGATGACACTGATTTCGAGATGGAGGAGATGAGCGCCGCTCGCTTCCATAAATTCCTGGAAGCGGAGATCTCAGAGCGCTTGCAACCGATTGCGGAATCTCATGGCCGTTCCTTTGAACTCTCCCTGATCGATTTTTCCGCCGAGACGGCGGCAAAAAAACAGCTCGACGGTGCACGCGTTTCGATAGATCGGGAACGAATCACCGATATTCTGCGCGAACTGGTTGTAAACGCGATCAAGTTCTCCCCCGAAGAAACGCCGATCACGTTCAGCTCTTCAGTTCTGCAGGAGGGAAGCCGGGAAATCCTTGCGGTGGAGATATCCAATACGGCGCGGCGCCTCATGGCGACCGATACGGCGGGGCAGCAGATTTATGGTATCCCCTACGATTACCAGGAACTGATTTTCGATCTCTTTTTTACGATCGACGCGTTTCCGGAGTACCTTGCGGAAGAGCAGTGGCCCGATGGGACGGGACTTTACATCGCGCGGAAAATCATGCGGAAGATGAACGGGTGGATCTCGGCCCAGTCCGGGGTGGATTACACGTGGAAGCAACCGCAACCCCTCGTCCGCATCGACATACGCTTACCGGTAATCCGCGGGGAATTGTAAGATGGACCGGAACCCGGATCCCGATACTCCGCTGAACGACACGTCTGCAACCCCACACTCGGAGCGCACTACGGTTCGTGATTTTATCCGCAACGCCCGGGATCCGGTGAACGCGATTATCGGTGTCGGGGAAATTCTCGGGCAGAGCGATTTGACCCCTGACCAGCAGGAGTGTCTGGCGCTGATCAACGCCAGCGCGCAAACGCTCAAACGGCTTTTTAAAACCGAAGAACTGCGCAATTGGCAGGATCGGCCACGGGAAGAACTGCATGTGCTCAACTACCAGGGGTTGCTGAATCGCACGGGAGACAAGATCGCCGTTGCCGAGGAAGTGCTGGAGCACATCCAGGAGAGCCTTCCCGAACTGGTAGCCCGGTGCCGAAACGCCCTGGAGCTCAACAATATGGAGGAGCTCCGCCAGGCAGCCCACACGATCAAAGGCTCCGCCGGAACGGCGGGAGCAGAGATCGTTGCCGACCGCGCCAGTCAGATCAACCGTACCATCCGTAAGGGCGTGTCCGACCGGGAAGTGCTTGTGGGGTTTGTTGACGAGCTGGAGAAAGAGGCGGTGGTTTTTCTCAATCTTCTCATGCATACACATCGGCAGGACAATACCTGACCGCAGGTTTCATATTTCGGACATGTTTTTCGTGAATTTGCATCTTCCGTTCGACTTTCCGACGCGGCCGCGATATTCTATAACTCAGGATTGTCAGGGGCGTAGACACCGTTCGTTTTGCTGTATCCACCCACGATCTTAGGGTTGAAGCCGCGCAGTTGCGCGGCTTCTTTTTTTTACTGGACGGCCGGCGATCATTCCTCCCCCCGGTATCCGATCCCGACAAGGTACGTTTCAAACGACTCGCTGCGAACCGCTTGGGGACGGAACAGCGTTGCGGAGGTGAACACAGCCTGTGCCGCCTGCCGCAGCTGCTGTTCGCCGCCACCCTGAAACAGCTTGGTGACCATGCCGCCTCCCGGTACCAGCCACGCCGGCAACCCCGCGAGGACGGACTCCACCAGCGCCTCACTCCGGCCGGTATCTATCACCTTGTTGCCCGAGGTGGCCGGGGCTGCATCGCTCAGCACCAGGTCATACGGGCCCGCCGCGGTGATCCGTTTTATCATCTCCGCTTCCGTGAAGTCACCGGTCACGCAGGTGGCACCGGCCAGATTCAGCTCCTGCAGGTCCACGGCCACGACGGTGGCGCCGTGGCCGAGGGCGTACTGTGTCCAGGAACCGGGGGCGGCGCCGAGGTCAAGCGTGCGTACACCGCCGCGGAGCAACCGGAACTTCCGGTCCAGCGCCTCAAGCTTGTATACGCTGCGGGCGTGATACCCCTCGTTCTGCGCCTGTCGGGCAAGGTGATCCTGTCGTCGCTGTCCCTTTTTTGCCATATGTGCCCCTCGCTTCCTCTTCGGCGGAGAATAGCGCACTTGACCGCGCTTCGGAAAGGCAATACCGTTTCCCCGTGACACGACAACCAATCTGGCGACGGCCACTTCCATACCATAACGGCAATATGACGTTCATACTGATCGGCATTAATCTCGCGGTGTTTTTCCTCAGCAACATCAATCCCCGCTTCGTCTCGTATATAGCGATGAATCCGGCTTTGACAGTAATGGAAGGGTTTATCTGGCAACCGGTAACGTACATGTTTGCCCACTCCGGTATTTCCCATCTGGTGTTTAACATGCTGGGACTGTTTTTCTTTGGTACGCAGGTTGAACAACAGCTGGGGAGTTGGGAATTTCTGCTGTTCTACATGCTCACCGGGATTCTGGCGGGGTTGTTTTCCCTTGCAGTCTACTGGATAACCGGGAGTATGTACGTCTTTCTTCTTGGCGCCTCGGGTGCAGTGTTTGCGGTGTTGCTCGCGTTTGCCACGTTTTATCCCAACGCGGAGATATTCATCTTCGGGATCATTCCGGTTCGCGCCTCGATTCTCGTTATCGGTTACACCGCCATTGAGCTCTTCTCTCAGATGAGCGGGCGCGGCGGTAACGTTGCCCATCTCACCCACCTTGCCGGATTTGCCTTTGCCTATCTGTACTTTGTGATTCGCGTCGGCATCAGCCCGTATCGGAGATTTTTCGGGTGACCGACCGGGGCGTCCGAATCCGGACGCCGTTACTCCTGCTTCTGTTGTGTGCCGCCGCGCTACCCAGCGGCGCACAAACGCCGGTACCACCGGAACCGTGGAGCGATGTACTCTCCGTTGAGATCTGGTCCATCGCAGATCGCATCATTCACGGGGACACCCCGGTAGAAGAGCGCCTTCTCCGGGAGGCGCAGTTCACAATCTCCGGCATGATCTACGGATTTGACTTTGTGTATACCCCGGAGTACCGCGCCCGTGGGGTGGAACGCTCCTTTGAGCTGTCCCCGGTCACCGGGATTCCCTGGGGAGATCCGCGGCTGGTCATCCGGGAGATCCATGACGACCGAACCACGCTGTACGGACTGATCGACTACACGCTGTCCGCAGCGGACCACTCGCGCGTCCGTTCCTGGCAGCAGATCGATGTGGAACGCGCCACGGGGACGGGCAGCGCGCCGCTGCGGGCCGGTCTGGACGGCAAGATCCGCGCAATTGAAGAGGCACTTCACTCCGCCGTGCGCTCTCACCTGCAGGGGTTGTACCAGAATCGGCCTCGGGAAGTGACCGGTACCGTCGTCCTGCGAGAGGCGCCGCGCATACGTACGGTCTCAGGAACATATGAGGCACGCGTACGTATCTTTATTCATGTGACGGAGGTGCGGAAATACCGCATCTTCTGACGTTTTCGCGCCCCGGACCTACCGTACCACTACGGTACCAGGATCACCTTACCCAGGTTCTTCCGCTCCGCGATAAACGTATGCGCCTCCCCCGCCGCGGCCAGGGGAAACTCCCACGCCACCACCGGGGAAATCGTACCCGCCTCGTACATCGTGAGAATTTCGTCTCCGATTCCGCGAAGCCGATCCATTTCCGACCACAGATGTCCCAGATTGAGTCCGGCAATCGCGTGATTACGGTTGAACAACGAGACCATGTTGATGCGCGGCATCAGAAATACCGAGCGCAGCATCCGCGCCATTGAGCGGCGCCCGTTTCGAACCGAATCAGAGAGTCCGAACCCTACCAGATGGCCCAGCGGCGCCAGAACGGAAAGATCCTTCCGGATATTGGGCCCGCCAAGGGGATCGAGAATGAGGTCAACACCCCTACGATCGGTAACGGCCCGTACCGCTTCAACAAAATCTTCGGTGCGGTAATCGATACACGTGTCCGCGCCGTTGCGGCGAAGCTCCTCGTGCTTCCACGATGAGGCGGTGGTTACCACGGTAAGCCCCGCGGCACGGGCAAGCTGGATCGCCGCGATCCCGACCCCTCCGCCGCCGTTGTGTACCAGAACCGTATCATCGGCACGGCCGTTGCCAAGGACAAATAGCGCTAACCAGGCGGTGAAATAGTTCACGGGGATCGCCGCAGCAGCCGAAAAGGACAGACTATCGGGAATCGGAAACACCTGCGTCGCGGGAACAGCAACCACGTCCTGGTAGCCGCCAAAACGGGTCAGCGCCATGACGCGGTCGCCGCGTTCAAACGAAGTGACTCCCTCGCCACACGCGCTCACGGTACCGGCAACCTCGTACCCCACAACGCACGGAAACGGCGGCGCGTCGGGGTACATCCCCATTCGCGCCATCAGATCCGCAAAGTTGATGCCGCTCGCTCGCACCGCGATGACAACCTCACCGGGGCCGACGACCGGGTCAGGAGCCTCGTGCAACTCCAGCACCTCCGGGCCGCCGGCTCGACGAATTACGATTTGTTTCATCGGTTACCGTTCGTGGTTGTTTACACTTCCGGCGCCGGTGGTACAGCACCATCGGTCAGTCCGCGATACACGGAGACCACAAATACCGAGAGAAACGAGGCGTACGCCGACGAGATGATCACGCCAAGAAGCGCCCCGAGAACCGGAATCAGACCGATCACGAAGTTGACCACACCCACCAGAACGCCAAGGGCGATCATCACCAGGAAAAACACAAAGGTGGCGGCAAAATTGGATTTCACCGTCCGAAAGCTGTTTCCCAGGGCGGTCAGGGGCGCAAGTTCACGAACCATCAGCGCCACAAAGCTGAACATCAGAAAGAACGCGATGACGATGCCCGGTAACACCAGGAGCACCATGCCCACACTGACGAGGGCTCCAACCACCACCGAGGTAATCACCAATGGGACGATCCGTCCCCGAACCTGTTGCCACGCGGTGTTCAGGCGAACCTCGCGGCCCTGAATCGCGTCATCCGCCATGAGGACGGTCATACCGTGGCCAAGAAGTCCGACGATAGATCCGAACACCATCACCGCAATAACGCGACCGAACGCGGCCCCGGCGGCACCGACCGCCTCTTCCGCAGTGATCACCGTCTCCGAGTTCATCGGTCCGAATTGGGGTACCAGGGTACCCACGAGAATAAGTGAGAAGAGCGCGATCAGCACCGTTGCGGCGAGAATCGGCACAAGCATAACCGGATGTGACTTAACTTTTCCAAACGACTCTTGCAAGAGTCCAACAATGTTCATGGATTTCCTCCTCTCTTAAGGATACTGCTAATGCATGCGAAATATCAAAGTGGCGTGTCACAGACAATAGTCACTGACAAGTAACTGACAATGGCTACAGACCGATGGCAAACATCAGGCCCCAGATAATGCCTGCTACGACTTCCGGGATCGTGTGCCCCACATGCTCTGAGACGCCGACACCGTCTTTCCGACGAGACCGCTTGCTCCGGGGGGTCGGATCCGCCTCCAGGCGTGGCTTGAGGAGCTGGTTGAGCACCTCCGCGTGGCGCTGCACGTGTCCGCGGAGACGAAACGAATCGTATACGACGATCGCCGCGAAGACAAAACTGACCGCAAAGATATCCGACAGAAACCCGCTTCGCAGTCCGATCGACGCAGACAGGGCCACCACGAACGCCGAATGGGCGCTGGGAATGCCGGCGGCGTTCACAAAGCGGTCCAGGGCAAGACGCCGTTCGGTTACCGAATAGATGACAACCTTCAAGGCCTGCGCGCTGAGTTGCGCCAGCAGAGCGGTAATGAGCGGCAACCCCAGGATCTGCCGCACCGTCATAGCGGCGATTTGATTCAAGTCCATACCTGTAACGTACTGCACCAAAACCGATAGTTCAAAGGCAGACAACAGACAACCGGAAATACTACAATGGAGCTATGGTGTCGCCACGGTTTGACCCTCACGAATATGTGTTACTTCTCCTGTTCGGTTTTCTCACCATCTTCGGCGCGGTTACTCCGTCGGTTCACGCTCAACAATCGGGCCGGCCGGCGCACCGCGTGCTGGTGATCCACAGTTACTCTACCGATTTCCAGTGGACCCGCGATCTTGACAACGCGGTGCGGGAGACGTTTGCCGCCCGCGACGATGGGTTCACCTCGGTTCGCAGCGAGTTTCTCGACATGAAACAGCATAATTCGGAGGACTACTTTTTTGCGCTGGCGCAGTTCCTGGCGGCAAAGCATGCGGGACGCACGTTCGACCTGCTCATCGTCACCGACAATCTTGCGCTGGAATTTCTGAGGCGCTACCGTGACGCGATATTCGGACCCGTCCCGACGGTGTTTACCGGTATTAACGAGTACTCCCCGGCGCTTACGGCGGGCCTTTCGAACGTGACCGGTGTCGCCGAAGATCTCAGCGTCCACGATACGATCGCGTTGGCCCGTGAGACGATGCGGGGAGATACCATGTTCGTCTTCGGTGACGGTACGGTTACCGCTCAAAAAACCGTCATCAGCGTGGAACGCGCGATCGCCGACCTTTCCATCGAACGGGATGTCCGGATCTTCACCGCTATCACGATCGGGTCGCTGCGGGAGATTGCCGGTGAAATCGATCCGGATGATATCGTGGTGCTCATCGGTTCCGTGCTGACCGACAACGGCGCCGTCGCCGACTTTGCCTACGCGGGCAGGGTGGTCGCTGACGCCGTACCCGCTCCGGTGTTCACGTTGTGGGATTTTTTTATCGGCACCGGCGTTGCCGGCGGGAAACTCTCCAGCGGACGCGAGCAGGGAGCCGCCGCCGCACACATCGGCGCGGACATCCTTGCCGGAAAGGATCCAGCCACGATTCCGGTGGAACGGGAAAGCCCCAGCCGGTGGATCTTTGACGCCACGGTTCTGAATGATGCGGGTATCGCCACCGACGCGCTTCCGCGCGGCACCATCCTGGTAAACACACAGCCGACGATCTGGAATGAGTACCGGCAGGAGCTGGTTTTTGCCCTGACCGCCATGGTGATCATGGCTGTGCTTATCTCTCTGCTTATCTTCAACATACGCAACCGCTCCCTCGCGACGCACCGAATCACTGCGGGAAAAGGAGGTGCTTCTCAAGGAAATTCACCACCGCGTGAAGAACAACCTGCAGGTGATCTCCAGTATTCTCAACATGCAGGGCACGATGATCACCGATCCGTTGGCACATTCGTATTTCAAGGACTGTGAAACGCGGGTTCAATCGATGGCGCTTGTCCACGAGCAGCTCTACCAGACCACAACACTGACGAGCATTGAGATGCCGTCGTACATCAACGAACTGATCACCACGCTGCTCAGCGCAATCAACATCGACCTGAACGGGCTAACCGTGGAGCAGCAGATTGAGCCTGTCTCGATGGATCTCGATCACGCCATACCGCTGGGACTGATTATTAATGAACTGCTTTCCAACGCGTTCAAATACGCGTATCCCGACGGATCGGGAACTGTCAGTATCATTCTCAACCGCGTTGAATCCGGCTGCCGCCTGGCGGTCCGGGATTACGGTGTCGGAATTGCCGGTACGATCGCCACCGGTGAGTCTCTTGGCGTGCAGTTGGTGGAAGCGCTGACCACGCAGTTGGACGGATCCGTCACGTTCCGGAACGCCGAACCGGGCCTGGAGGCGGTGGTGGAGATCTCCGCCTGTTCGACGGAGATCCAGCCGTAGCGGTTACTTGGTTCCGGTGGAGCGCCACAACGCGATGATCTTCCACGGTTGCAGCAACAGCAGCACCGCCCGCGACAGGGGCCACTCTTCCAGCCGGTCGATCCTGACGACGGCGGGAATCAGCACAAGAAACGCCGCTGCGGCAACGCGGAAAAAGATGCGGTACATCTCCACCCCGCTGAAGCCGGCGGCACTCAGCCACCCCAGGATACCACCGCCAAGAACCGCGCCGATAAGCCCCGCGGTGGCGCCGGAGACAACCCGTAACAGCATCGCGCTGCCCACCCGGTCGGCGCTTTCCGCCGCATCGAGAAAGTAGTGGTTGGTCACCGCCAGGATCCCGAACTTGCTGAACCCTCCCAGAAAGAACACAACCAGGGTCGGAATAACCAGGAAGCTGTCGGGAGCAAAGGACCAGAACAGGGCGATCAGGCCAAGGACGATAACGTAGATAATGAACAGCGGCCGCGGACCGACCCGGTCGGCGATGACGCCGTTCACCACACTGGCGGTCAAGCCGCCGGTGAGGGTGACCAGGGTGAACATCAACGCCTGGTGGTCGGACAGGCTGTAGCCGTTCTTGAGGGCGATCACCGCAAAGGGAATGATCAGCGTATACGCCGCAAAGCCCGCGGCCCAGGCAAAGAGCAGTTTGCGCATGCGCCGTATGTGCCAGACCCGACGTACCACCTCGCGGATCGGTATTTGCGCCGACCGGCGCGGTATTTCCGTCTCGGGAACGCGGGACAGAACCACACCGACGTAAATGCCCAGCGTTGCGGCGAAACCAATCACCGCCTGAAACACCCACGTCTCCGGGGCGCCGCGCAGAATCAGGATCACCCCGATCAACGCCACCAGTTGGGTCGTCGTTGCCCGCACCCAGTTACCCGAAAGGAACCGCCCCCGATCACCGTCGGTGGTGATCTCTCCGATTACCGGCGAGTTTCCGACCAGCCCGATCGCCCGAAACGCGGCAAAGCCGAATCCACCGATGAGGATAATCGCCGTTCGGTAGTACTGCGGCGCATCCGCCGGGACAAACGGTGCCAGAATCATGATCAGCGCCGACACGTTCCGCAACAGCCACCCCATTCCCCACGTCCGGGCTGCCCCGATCCGGACGATGAGCGCCTTGCCCACCAGCATCAACGGCATCGTCAGGTGGATAAAGGAGACGAGGGTTGCCACCGCCGCGTCGCCAAGACCGTTCCGGATTGCGTAGAGGATCAACATGCTGTCCATGAGCAGCGCAACGGAGATGCCGTTGAGAGTGGCAAACCGGCGAACCAGTTTTTGCCCGGTGTGGATATCGCCGATTGAGAGTACGCCGCCCGGTGCGCCGGACTCCGAGTCGCTGGTCTTTACCGGGTCAGTCGGGTTGCCGTTCACGCCGGAAAGAGGACTCCCCGCGCCGCATCCAGTGGTGCCGAATTGTCGAGACGCAGCGGCGTCACCGAAACGACCCGATCCACTGCGATCGCGTAAATGTCGTCATCGCGATCAAGCCCCGTCGGATCGACGTCGATCTGTGTTTTGGCGCTCCCAAGGGGCGATTCCGGCCCGGGATCATCCATGAAGGAGAGGAAGTAGTGACGCTGCGAGAGGCGGGTCAGGCGTTCCTCCGTGCCGGGCGGACACACTGCCGGTACGTCGACTTTCAGGACGTCAAACGGCAGGGCTGCCGCGGGATGGTTCTGCGAGCCGTCCCGGGGAACGCGCCCGTCCGGCGGATGGTACGGCCCGGCAAACGTCGCCGCGAGCAGCCGCTCCGCCCAGGAACGGGTGACCCGGGCGGCGGCCACCCAGTCAAGTTCTTCGTACGAGAAATGGTGGGCGATATCCGTCTCCAGCGACATCGCCAGGGCGGGAACACCCTGAGCGGCAGCCTGAAACGCCGCACCGACCGTTCCGGAGATCATGATGTTATTCCCGAGGTTCTCCCCGTAGTTGATGCCGGAGATGACGAGGTCCGGGTAGCGGTCGCGAAACAGCGTTGCCAGGGCGTGGCGAACAACCAGTGCCGGTGACGCCGCGATATGCCAGGCGCGGACTGAGCCGATGGACGCAGCGCCGCCTGCCCCGCTGCCTGCCCCGCCGTCCACCGGCGGCAACGCGAGCTCAATTTCGTGGAATTGGTCACCCGCCTCACCGACCAGGCTCCGTCCCCGGGCGGTTTGTTGCGTTGTCGGGGCGGCGACAATGACGTTACCGAGCGTCCGCGCCGCTTCAACCGCAGCGATCAGACCGGGGGACGCTATCCCGTCGTCGTTGGTAACGAGAATCAGGGGGGCGTCACCGCCCCCGTGTGTAGTGTTCATTCCCCTCAGTATCGCAGAAAACGGTGCCCTGCGGCAAACGTCGCGCTACGCCCCACCGGTACAGGACCCGATCACATCAACCGGTTGCGAATCTCCGCACTGACGTAGTCCAGCGTCGCCACGGTGATCGCAATAAACCACACCGCGATTCCCGCACTCCGGTAGTCCAGCAGCCGAATGTACTGCACCAGCAGGAAGCCGATACCACCACCGCCGACCAGACCGATAACGGTGGACATGCGTACGTTGATGTCCCAGCGGTAGATCGAAAAGCTGATAAACGGCGAGATCATCTGCGGAATGACGCCAAACATGATCGTCTGCAACCGGTTGGCCCCGGTGGCCTGGATCGCCTCAATCGGGCCCGGGTCGATTCCTTCAATCGCCTCGGAA
>JAQIBO010000020.1 GCA_027859055.1 Spirochaeta sp. | reverse complement strand
GAGCCGAGCAGATCCATCGCCGACTGAAAACATTGCCCGGCAGGGCGTTTACGATGGGTACCGATTCCGACGAGGGCTTTCCCGCCGATGGCGAAGGCCCGGTCAGGACCGTTACGCTGGCACCGTTTTTAATCGATCCGCATGCGATCTCCAACGACGATTTCGCTGCCTTTGTCGACGCGACCGGATATCGCACCGATGCGGAACGGTTCGGCTGGAGCTTCGTCTTTCACCTCCTTGTCACGAAGACCGCCCGCAAACGCGGTGAGGTACAGGAAACTCCCGGGGTGCGCTGGTGGCTGGGGGTTGAACGGGCATGCTGGAAGCGGCCGGAGGGGCGCGGATCCAACACCCGCGGGCGTGAGAACCACCCGGTGGTCCACGTTTCGCATAACGACGCCACGGCGTTCTGCCGCTGGGCCCGGCTGAACCTGCCCAGCGAGGCGCAGTGGGAGTACGCGGCGCGGGGCGGACTGGAACAGAAACGGTACGCCTGGGGAGATGAGCTGACGCCGCACGGACGGCACCAGGCGAATATATGGCAGGGAACGTTTCCAACGGAGAACAGCGGCGACGACGGGTTTGTCGGAACCGCCCCGGTAGACACCTTTCAACCAAACGGCTTTGGTCTGTACTGTGTGGCCGGCAACGTGTGGGAATGGTGCGCCGACTGGTTTTCCCCGGACTGGCACGTACCGGAGCGGCAGGACACGAGAATTGACCCGCTCGGTCCGCCGAGGGGGTCGGCGCGGGTGACCCGCGGCGGAAGCTTCCTCTGCCATCACAGTTATTGCAACCGTTACCGCGTTGCCGCGCGCAGCTCCAACACGCCGGACTCAAGTACGGGAAATACCGGGTTTCGGGTGGTCGCGACGGGCGGGGCTACAGCTTGTTCAGAACCATGATCGCTTTTTCCCGCACTCGTCGGCTGAGACCGCTGGTTACGATTTCGATAACCGTTTCCCGCACGATCGGATTCAGGTCGTCGGTCCCGGCTGTAGCCGTCAGATCCTCAATCGCCTGGAGGCCCTGGTACAGCATCCCCTCATCGGCGCGGACGGTGAGCTCTTTTTGGATCGCCGCAGCAATTTCATAGGAGATTCGTCCCTCCGGGTCGACTCCCTGTTCCGCCAGGCCGATCATCGTTGCGGCTTTGACGCTCGGTTCGGGATCGGTGCGGAGCGTTGTTATCAGATACGTTTGTGCCCGGGGATGGGCGCTGCGTCCAAGCGCATAGGCCGCCTCGATGCGTACCAGGGGATGGTATGAGTCAGGCAGGAGGCTGGGGTTGTTGGAGATATTCCCGACGCCGCTGCGAAGCGCCGTTGAGGCGACCGCAACGTATTCTTCGGAATTCGGGTCCACCTGTCCGTTTTCCGCGCGATCCGCCAGCGCGCGTATTCCCATGCGTTGGGCATCCCGGTCGTAGCTGATCACCATTGACTCGATCGACCGAATACTCAGGTCACTTTCCAGGTAGAGCTCTTCAATCGTCTTTTCCGCAGCGGCTTCATCGGTGTCGCCACCGTCCGTGCCGGTCTGGGCGAGTACACCGGGTGCCGTCAGCGAGATCGATAGTAACACTCCGACGACCGACAGAAATGTGCGTTTCACGGCTATTCCTCCGTTTATTCTGAACCCTACGCGATTTCTCAAAAAAAGGCCACCCGCCCGAAGGCGGATGGCCGCAAACTATGAGGGGCGTGATCCGGGGTCGGTTTCGTAAATGTTGTCGTCTTTTCCGATGTAGTGGCGGGCGTAGATATCCTCGTTACCCTGCTTCTGCGTTGCATTCTCAAAGGTGATGTAGCCCCCGGACAGGTTGAACACGTCGATGAAACCGTGCTGCAACAGGACCCGTTCGGCGTGATACGCGCGTAGACCAACTCCGCAAAAGACCACGATTGTCTTGTCACCGGAGATCTCGTCGAGACGGTCACGAAGTTCGTCCAGGGGAACGTTTACGGCGCCCTCGATCGTCCCGGTGGCGTACTCTTCCGGGGTCCGCACATCCACCAGCATCATTTCGTTCAGATCGCAGCCCATCACCTGGTGCCACTGGATGTGACGCGTCCGTTTTTCCATCACGTTTTCAGCGACAAAACCGGCGATATTCACCGGGTCCTTTGCCGACGAGTACGGCGGCGCGTAGGCGTGTTCGATCTCGGTGAGGTCGTGAACGGTACCCCCGGTGCGGATCACCGTCGCCATCAGGTCGATTCGCTTGTCGACTCCGTCGTATCCGACGATCTGGCCCCCGTACAACGCCCCGTTTTCGGGGTTGAAGATCGTTTTGATGCTCATCGCCGTGGCTCCGGGATAGTATCCGGCGTGAGACGACGCGTGGGTTATCACCGTTCGATACGGCATCTCGCTTGTCTCAAGGACCTTTTCACTGGCTCCGGTGGTTGCCACGGTGATGTCGAAGACTTTGGCTACGGCGGTCTGGATCGCGCCTGAGTATTTGTGGGAGTTGCCGAAGACGATGTTGTTGGCAACGATCCGACCCTGTTTATTCGCGGGTCCCGCGAGATAGGTGATCGTCGGACGGTGGGTTATCGGATTGGGGAACTCGATAGCATCGCCGCACGCGTAGATATCCTCATCGGTCGTCTGCAGATACTCGTTCACCGTAATGCCGCCGGTCTGACCAACCTCGAGTGACGCGTCCCGGGCCAGCGTGCTCTCCGGACGAACGCCGATTGACAGGATCACCATGTCCGCAGTGATCGTCCGCCCGCTTTTCAGATGGACATCGATGCTGTCGCCGTCTTTGTGGAACCGGGCAACACCGTCCCGCAGATAGAACTCCACGTCTTTGGTTTTCAGGTGCTGGTGGACCATCGCGGCCATTTCGAAGTCGACGACGTTCATCACCTGTTGCGCCATTTCAACGATCGTGACGAATACCCCCCGATCGTGCAGGTTTTCCGCCATTTCCAGACCGATAAACCCGGCGCCGACGATAACCGCCCGCTTTGGTTGGCGGCGATCAACAAACTCCTTGATCGCGTCCGTTTCGGGACCGCTGCGGAGGGTGAAAATACCGTCGGAGTTGATTCCTTCAATTGGTGGTTTGAACGGTTCGGCTCCGGGGGAAAGTACCAGCTTGTCGTAACTTTCCGTGTAGTCCTCACCCGTGTCGAGCCGGGTAACGTGAACGTGTTTCTGTTCCCGGTCGATCCGGGTGATCTCCTCGCGGGTGCGAACCTCCAGGCGGTAGTTGTTGAAAAAGCTCTCCGGGGTCTGCACGAACAGGTCGTCGCGATTTTCAATAACACCGCCGATGTAGTACGGGAGACCGCAGTTTGCGTAGCTTATGTGGTCACCACGTTCAAAAATGATGATTTCGGCGTGTTCATCGATTCGTCGAAGTCGGGCGGCTGTCGTTGCGCCGCCGGCGACTCCGCCAACGATCAGTACTTTCATGGTGACCTCCTGTGGTGATGAGGTTGATACGATAGTGAGTGTAAGTAGAGAGTAATCACAATCAATAGATACGTCAATATCTATATAAAAATATTTGAATAATGCAGGGCGCATCCGCACCGATGCAAACCCCGCCGCCGTTGCCGGTCGTTTGACCGCATGATATGCTGACGCACGTATGACTATCGCGTTCGTGTTCGAAATTTTTCTCCCCGTCGTGAACGGGATCGTCACATCAAGCCACAACCTCGCTCAGAACCTGATCGCCAAGGGTCACCGAGTGATTTACATCGCCCCGCGGTGGCGGGAATCGACGATTCATGAGGTTGACGGTGTTCCCGTGTACTACATCACCAGTTACGAGACGTTCGTCTATCCCGGCATGCGCAACGTCCTGCCCTGGAGCCGTCACGTCAAACAGATCCTTGAGCAGGAACAGGTGGATATCGTCCACTCCACGGGACCGTGGCTTCTGAACTGGGCGGCTTTGCGGGCGGCGCGCAAGCTCAAGCGGGCCACAGTACAGACATTTCATACGATGCTGCAGGAGCCAACCTATATCCGCTATTTCACCCACAGCGATGCGCTGGTTCCCGTTCTTCGGGCGCTGGCGTGGAAGTATTTTGGCTTGTACATGCGGCGCAGTGACGCGGTTACCGGGCCGAGCGAGTATGTGGCACGAGAGTTGACCGAACACTACCCGGATGTGCCGATTCACCACATCCCTAACGGCATCGACCTGGAGAAGTTTGGTCAGAGCAAACCGTTTGCCGACACGCAGCGCCAGTTTCCGATGTTCAACGAGAAGACGTTTATTTTCATTGGACGCCTTGGCGCGGAAAAATCGGTTGACCGGCTGATTAACGGTATGAGTCTGGCAATCCGACAGGACCCGGAAATCCGTCTCATTCTGATCGGCGACGGACCGGGGCGCCGGGCGTACGAGGACCAGGTGCGGGAACTTCGCCTGACCGCCTCTATTGCGTTCCTCGGGCGGATCTCACCCAGCGATCTGTACACCAGCGGTCTGATTCACAACGCGTGCGCCAACGTCACCGCAAGCACCACCGAGAGTTTCGGTATGACCGTTGTGGAGTCGATGGCCGCCGGTACGCCATCAATCGTGCCGGATGTACCGGGCATCTCTGAACTGACGCGCGGGACGGGCCTGACCTTTCCGCGGGACCGTCTTGAGGCGCTCGCCACGGAGGTGCTGCGCCTTACCCGGGATGACGAGCTTCGCCGCCAACTGAGTGCGGCATGCCTGAAGCGCTCCCGGGATTTTGACGGCGCGGTGATCGCCGACCAGTTTGAAGAGCTCTACACCAAAGTATTGGAAGATCACACGTCCTGAGAATTGCGGCTCTTGCACAAGAGCGGAAATGCACCCTACACTTATACAAAATATCGAATATCAGCCGGCATGTGCGCCCGCACTAGCTATTGTGAGATCCCCCGGCTGAAAGGTTACCCATATGGCACAGACCCATCTTCTTGGAATCGACGTCGGTTCCACCACCGTTAAACTTGCCCTTGTAGACCCGGAAACGCATCGCGTCGGGTATCATCGATATATGCGCCACGGTTCCCGCCAACGGGATACCACCCTTCGTCTCATTCAGGAACTCGCCGAAAGCATGCCGGACGTGACACTCCAGCCGATTTTCACCGGAAGCGGCAGTCGCGCGATCGCCGAATCGATCGGTGTTTCCCATGTGCAGGAGGTGGTTGCCAACAGCGTCGCGGTCCGTCGCTTTTATCCGGATACCCGGGTGGCGATCGAACTGGGCGGACAGGACGCCAAGGTGATTTTCTTCCATCCCGACCCCGCCACCGGTGAGTTGCAGGCGTCGGATATGCGCATGAACGGGAGTTGCGCCGGTGGTACCGGCGCATTTATCGACGAGGTTGCCAAGCTCCTGAAGACTCCGGTGGAACAGTTTGACGATCTCGCGGCGCGGGGTTCCCACATTTACCAGATCTCCGGGCGCTGCGGTGTCTTCGCCAAAACAGACATTCAGCCGCTGCTCAACCAGGGGGTCGACCGTTCAGATCTGGCGCTGTCCACCTTTCACGCGGTGGCGCGGCAGACGATCGGGGGCCTGGCGCAGGGCTTGCAGATCAAGCCGCCGGTGATCTTTCAGGGCGGTCCGCTTACCTTCAACCACACCCTCCTGCGCGTTTTTGCGGAGCGCCTCAAGCTGGCCCCGGAAGAGGTGATTCGCCCGGACCAACCGGAAATCTTCGTTGCCGTCGGTGCGGCGCGGGCGCGTCCGCTGATCGCGCCGGATACGGCACCGCTCTCACCGGCGGCGCTGGCGGAGGCGCTTGCCGGGGCGGGGCGCCGGGACGAAGAAGCGCGGGTGCAACTCGCGGAAGCGGGCGGCGCGGCGGACGCGATACCGCCGTTTTTTGCCGATGAAGCGG
>JAQIBO010000482.1 GCA_027859055.1 Spirochaeta sp. | reverse complement strand
GATGCCGTCTGGTCGCCCGAATTTGCGGGCGGTCCGGCGGCGTTTTTATGCCGGTGTAATGATACGCCGGTAGAGAAGGAGGAAGATGTGAACAAAGTAACTGTTGTGGCATTGGTATGTGTGCTCATGCTGGGGGGGGTCGCAGCGGCGCAGGAATCCGATCTGCCGTACGTCGATATCCAGGCGGCCAACGCGGAGATTGCGCAGCTTCAGGCAAACAGTCAGGAACGTACCGGCCAGAATGAAACGCTTGCGGCGGAAACCGAGGAGCTTGGCGGACAGATTCGTGAGAACCAACAGTCCCTCGTGGAGATCGACCCTATCCTCGCCCGTGTCGATGCGGAGCTGACCGAACTATTTGCGGTGAACCGGACGATCGTCGACGAACAGATGAAACAGCGCTCTCAGGCGGCGGTCGGTCGCGCGCGGACGATCAAGGCGGACCTGCAACGACAGATGCGCGCGTTAAATGAGCGCATCGGGGTTGCCCGGGAGCAGATGGAGGCTAACCGGGAACGCATTCGGATCAACCGTCGCCGTATCGGCGAAAATGAGGAACGCGTACTCTTTCTTGAAGCGGCGATTCGGCAGACCGAGGCGCAGCAGCAACGACTGGAGGGGTTCATCACCAACGTTGACGCTATTCTCAGTGAAGCCGAGCAGTACGTGGAACAACCCGCGGAAGAGGAAACGGAACAGGAGTAACACCCGGTACGCCGGCAGGAGAGGTGTCTCCAGAGACGTCAGCGTGAGGTCCAGCGGTCAACGTAGCGATCGATCTCCTTGAACTTTCGCCGGAGACCGTTGGCGTTCATATACCGGACCTTTCCAAAGATCGACCGCTCCGCCCAGGGGCGGTCGTGTTTTCCGAACACCCAGGCAATGCCGGCATACCCGTTCGGGTCCCGTCCGTCGAGCTCGTATGTGTCGTTCAGATACACGGCGCGACGAAACGCTTCAGCGGGGTCGGCCGTCCATTCCAGAATCTTTTTGCCCCAGTACATGCGCATATACCCGTGCATCTTGCCGCTCTTCACCATCTGTAACTGACACGCGTTCCAGTACGGATCGTCGGTGCGCCCCTGTTCCAGCTGCTCCAGGGAGTACTCGTACGGACGCGGGTCACCTTCGTGTTCTGCAAGGGTCTTCTGTGCCCACTCCGGTAACGCCGCGTAGGAATCGTAGCGGTCGTTGTACTCGGCATAGTTCATCGCAAGCTCCCGGCGGACGATCAGCTCTTCCAGCAGGGTGTCCACGCCGGCGCGTTCCGACTCCTCAAGCGCCGATTCAGCGTAGTCAACGGCACGTAATGCGATTTCCACCGGGGAGATATGCCCGAAGTGGAGGTACGGGCTCATCCCGGAGAGCCACTCCTTTTCCGGGTCGTTGCGATGGGTAGCGTAATCGGCGAGACGATTGGTGAGAAAGTCATCAAGATGCCCGTTGGCTTCGCGTTCTCCGCCGTGAAACGCGGGGCTTGGCGCAACCGAGTCGTCTACCTGCAGGCGCGCCTCAACGGCTTCGGGCCGGGCAAGCTCTTCCCGGGGCACAACGTTAAATCCGCTCCCGGAGGAGGGCCGGAGCTCTTCGGGGGCGGTCACCTCCGGTGTTACCGATTGGAGCGGCACCAGAAACTGCTCCCACTGGGCGTGGATTTTCCGGCGTATCGTTGCGGCGCTGTACTCTTCCTTGAAACTGGCCGTTTCAACCGGTACCACCACGTTCGACTCCACCTGTACGACCGGACACGGTGCCTGCTGCGCGAGTTCCCGCCGCCACGCCCGTTGGTGCCGGAGATATCCCCGGTCCACAACGATAGTGGATGCGGAACGACCAATTCCCGCGGCGATGTTCATCGGGTCACCTATCCACACGGAACAGCGGATGCCCCGTCGGTCAAGCGAAGCGGTGACGTCGGCGAGTCCCTCTAAGAGAAAGCGGTAGTGACGCAGGTTGGCGCCGGGGTAGGTCGGAGTCAGACAGAAAACGACGTGCAGCGGTTGTGACCGATGGTTGGCCACGTGAACGGCGTACTCCAGAGCGTGGTTGTAACCGGTACGGACACTCGCCTGCATCCAGTACACCACCGTCGGAGCGGCCGGAACCGCGGTATCGTTCAGAAACTTGATTCGTGCATCCTGGGGCATAGGGGAAAAGATAGTTGCAGATTCCGCGCCTGTCTATGAAGATGGGCGATAAAACGGACCGTAACACCGTTTGGATTTCTTGCATTCGGTCGATAATTCAAGTATAAGATGTGAA
>JAQIBO010000093.1 GCA_027859055.1 Spirochaeta sp. | reverse complement strand
CCGGGAGGTGAAGGAATTTGCCGACGCCCTCGACCGCATCCTCAACGCCCTGTCGGTACCCGCGCCGCCCGCGCCACCACCGCCGGAGTGAACGCCGACCCAATATTGAGATTCTTGCAAAACGGTATTTTGCAAGAATCTCACTTGCATTGCCGGGAAAACAGTTTTACATTAAGGAGAGTAAATCGATAAACTTTGACCGGTTGAACAGATAATCGGTGTCGATACAACAAACGTAATGAAGGAAGGATGCTATGCAGACAACACAGGTTACCGACGGCGTTTGGCGACTGTCCGCCAACATAAACGACCTGCTCTTTGAAGGGATGTGGCCGATACCGCACGGCTTTTCAATGAACTCATACATCGTCAAAGGCGACAAAGTCGCGATCATCGACGGTGTGTGCGACTGGGACGGGACACCGGAGGTTCTGTTTGACCAGTTCAAGCAGATGGGCGTCAAAGCGGAGGACATCGACTACGTCATCATCAACCACATGGAACCGGATCACTCGGGATGGTTGAAAGATTTCAAGAAGATCCGCCCGGACTTCAAAATCGTCACCACCGCAAAGGCAAAAGTGCTGCTTGATGCGTTTTACCAGATCGATAATGAGACGATCGAGGTGAAATCCGGTGATACCCTGGACCTCGGCGGCGGTCGGGTGCTGGCGTTTGAAGAGATCCCCAACGTCCACTGGCCGGAGACGATGGCGACCTTCGACACCAAATCGGGAACACTCTTTCCGTGCGACGCCTTTGGTGCGTTCGGTGCGATTACCGAATCACCCTACGATGACCAGCTTTCTCAGGAAGAGATTGACTTCTTTGAAGAGGAAGCGACGCGCTACTACGCCAATATCGTCGGTGCCTTTTCCGGCCCAGCGAAAAAAGCGGTCATCAAGACCGAAAGCCTTCCGTTCAAGATTATCGCTCCCGGCCATGGAATCGTATGGCGGAAGAATCCCCAGAAGATCGTCGACGATTACAAGCGGTATGCCGCGTACAGCAAGGGTCCCGCCAAAGAGGAGATCACCGTGGTGTGGGGCTCGATGTACGGCAACACCGAGAAGGGCGTGGAGCCCGTCGTAGAGGGGATCAAAAGTGAAGGGGTGAAGGTCAACGTCCATCGTGTACCGGAAACCCATTATTCCTACGTCCTGCGGGACGTCTGGAACTCCAGTGGTGTTGTTCTTGGCATGCCCACCTACGAGTACAAGATGTTTGCACCGATGGCGGTCGCCGTCGACGAAATGGGGCGTAAAAAGGCGCTCAACCGCAAGGCGTTTCGCTTCGGCAGTTACGGCTGGTCGGGAGGCGCGCAGAAGGAACTGGACGAGATTCAGGAGCGCTTCAAGATGAGTTGGGACTTCCTTGAGCCGGTTGAGTTCAAGGGTGCTGCCAGTCAGGAGGAGCTTGACCTGATCTACCAGCGCGGAAAAGAACTTGCCATCCAGGTGAAGGAGTGGGTGCGGAGCGCCGCCGAGGCGTAACGCTCCCGGGGCCACTCCCCGGGACGGACGTGTACCCGTGCGTCGGGTTCTGACCGTTGTCAGAACTCGGCGCTGCCTACCGCCCGCGGAAACGGGATCACGTCCCGGATATTCTGCATTCCCGTTACGTACCGCACCAGCCGTTCGAAACCGAGACCGAAACCGGAGTGGGGTACCGTCCCGAAGCGGCGCAGGTCGAGGTACCACGAATACGCCTCCCGCGGCAGACCCATCTCTTCGATTCGCGTTACCAGCGCGTCGTGGTCCTCCTCGCGCTGGCTTCCGCCGATAATCTCTCCCAGACGCGGCACCAGCACATCCATCGCCCGCACCGTTTTTCCGTCGGGGTTTTGCTTCATATAGAACGCCTTGATCTCTTTCGGGTAGTCGGTGACCACCACCGGGCCTTTGATATACTCATCGGTCAGGTATTTTTCGTGCTCCGTCTGCAGATCGATTCCCCATGACACGGGGTAATCAAAAGAGCGGGGCGCCGTTTCCAGGGCGGAGATCGCGTCGGTATAGGTCATATGCTCAAAGGTGCTCGTCGCGACCCGTTCCAGGTCTGCAAAAATCCCTTTCTCGATCCGCTCGTCAAAAAAGCGCATGTCTTCCGGGGAGCGTTCCAGCACCGCCGACAACAGGGCGCGCACGAAATCCGCGGCAAGCTCCACGTTGCATTCGAGGTCACAAAACGCCATCTCCGGCTCGATCATCCAGAACTCCGCCAGGTGGCGCGTGGTGTTGGAGTGTTCCGCCCGGAAAGTGGGCCCGAAGGTGTAGACCCGTTCGAGCGCCGTGGCGTACGCCTCCGCGTTGAGCTGTCCGCTGACCGTTAAAAACGCGGGCTTTCCGAAAAAGTCGTGCTGATAGTCCACGGGGCCGCCGGAACGGGCGAGCCCGTCCAGATCCATGGTGGTCACCTGAAACAACGCACCCGCTCCTTCGGCGTCGCTGGCGGTGATGATGGGGGTCTGAATGTAGAGAAACCCGCGATCCTGGAAAAAGCGGTGGACCGCGTAGCTCAGCTCGTTTCGGACGCGCATGACCGCGCCAAACGTGTTGGTGCGTCCGCGGAGGTGGGCTATTTCGCGGAGAAACTCAAAACTGTGGCGCTTTTTCTGCAGCGGATACTCGTCTGCGGGGGCTTCGCCGATGATCTCCAGGTCAGTGCACGCCAGTTCCACCGACTGGCCTTTGCCGGGGGATTCCACCAGCCGGCCGGCGACTCTGATGCTGCATCCGGTCTGCATCCGGTCGATCTCGTCCTGCAGGTCCGGCGTTCCGGACTCGTTTGGAGCTTTGTCGATAATCGCCTGCAGTCCTTTCAGGGATGACCCATCGTTCAGTTCGAAAAAGCAGACGTTTTTTGAGTCCCGTTTGGTGCGGACCCACGCAAAGATCTCTATCAGTTCGTCCGACGGATCTGTCTCCCGGAGTTGGGCGATCCGTTTGCGGGTTGTGTAGCTCATGCCTGCATTGGTACCACACGGAGAACGCTCCGGCAAGTGCAACACAAGTGCAACACGGTTCTCGACACCACGGCGCGGTGCCGATAAGCTGGTCTTCTATGGCGGTAGCAAGCGAAACGGGACGCTTACGAACGGTACTGGTCCACGGTCCGGGACGCGAAGTTGAACAAATGACACCCGGGACGGCACAAGAACTGCTGTACAACGAGATCGTTCCGATCGAATCGGTGCAACAGGAACACCGGGAGTTGCGCGCGGTGCTTTCCCTGGTGGCGCGGACGGTTGAAGTGACCGGCGCACTGGAGGAGATCGCCTCCGGTCCTGACGGTATCGCCGCCCTCGCTGCGGGGCTGGCGGCCGGAGACGGCGAAGTGCGCGAGCGGCTCCTGCAGCGGTGGCACGGTGCTGAACCTGCAACGATCCGGTCCGACTGTATCTGTGGAGTTCCCCGGGACGCCGTACGTCTGACCGACGTGTACCGACGTGATCGGTTTCTCATTCCGCCAATTCCCAATCTGTACTTCACCCGGGACGCGGCATTTGTCGTTCATGATCGGGGGTACCGCGCGGTGATGGCCGGCGGCGTTCGCGCGGGGGAGGCGGCGATCATGGCGCAGATCCTCGCAACCCTGGGAGTCGCCGTGGATGAGCATCTCAGCCGGCGTGCTCGCGGTGACGGGACGATGCGGGTTGAAGGGGGCGACGTCCTCGTCCTTGACCGGGACACGCTGGTTATCGGTCTCGGTGAGCGGAGTAGCGCCGCCGGTATCGATGCGCTTCTTGAAAGCATCGCCGGCGAGCGGGAAACGCCGCTGCGGGTGGTTGTGGTGGAGCTTCCCGAGGAGCGCGCGACGATCCACCTGGATATGATCGCAACGGTCATCGGACCGGGCTCGTTGCTGGGATACCGACCACTCCTTGAGGGACGGGATGCGCGCCGGGTCTTCACCATCACCGTTCCGCCGGGGTACGGTGGACGCTGGGAGATCACCGAGCACGAGGACCTTCTCCACGGCCTTGACGCGGTGGGGCGCCCCCACCGGATTATCCCCTGTGGCGGGGATCATGAGGTGACCCGGGAACGGGAACAGTGGTTCAGCGCGTGTAACAGTGTAGCCGTCGGGCCGCAGCACGTCGTAGTATACCGAAACAATCCGGCGACGCTTGATGCGCTTGCCAACGGTGGATACGCGATCCATACCGCGGATGAGGTGCTCGTTCTACCGGAGCTGCTCGTGGACGATGCGGGTGAGCTGGTTCCCGGCCCGGTTGCGATCGCCGTGGACGGTGTGGAACTTGCCCGCGGCGGCGGTGGACCCCGCTGTATGACGCTTCCGGTGGAGCGTGATCCGATTCGCTGAGGGCCGCAGTTTCCGCGGTGCATGATACACGACGTATGACGTATGACCCATGGCGCACGGCGGTACCGCCGGCGTGACAGACAACAAGAAAGGCAGACAGACGATGCAAAAAACAAGCGATCTGCGGGTTCGGGACTTTGTCCCGTTGCTTTCGCCGAAAGATCTGAAAGGCAAGCTTCCCCTGACAGCCGCCAGCGAGGAAACGGTCATTGAAGGGCGTCGCGGGATAGAAGAAATACTCGCTGGACACGATGATCGGATGATTGCGGTGGTCGGGCCGTGCTCAATCCACGATGAGACTGCTGCCCTCGACTACGCCGCGCGTCTAGCTGCGTTGCGGGAGGAGATCAAGGACGCCCTGCATATCGTTATGCGCGTTTACTTTGAGAAACCACGTACCCGGTTGGGGTGGCGCGGTCTGATTCTCGACCCCGACCTCGACGGAACCTACGAAATCGACCAGGGGCTTCACCGGGCGCGGGAGATCCTGACCGGGGTTACCGCACTGGGGCTCCCGGCCGGAAGCGAGATGCTGGACCCGATCATTCCGCAGTATATCGATGATCTGGTGAGCTGGGCCTCGATCGGCGCGCGTACAACCGAGTCGCAGACGCACCGTGAGATGGCCAGCGGCCTCTCCATCCCGGTCGGATTCAAGAACGGAACCGATGGGAGCATTGAGTCTGCGCTGAACGCGATGTCAAGCTCGTTACACCCGCACAGCTTCATCGGTATAAACGGCGACGGGAACACCTCGGTGATTCACACTACCGGAAATGACCAGGTGCACATCATCCTGCGCGGTGGTCGCAGCGGCCCCAACTACCACAGCTGGGATATCGTGCGGGTGGAAGAGATGCTCCGTCACAACGGGTTGCCGGGAAACATCCTGGTGGACTGCAGCCACGGAAACAGCGAGAAAGACTACAACCGCCAGCCGGTGGTGCTGCAGGACGTTATCGGACAGCGTATCGATGGCCGGAGCTCGATCAAGGGGTTCATGCTGGAAAGCAATATCAACCCGGGGAGACAGGATCTGGTGGCACCGGAGAAACTGGCCTACGGAACCTCGATCACCGACGCCTGCGTCGGATGGAATGAAACGGCGGAAATTCTCCGGGAAACCGCCGAGCGATTGAGGAGCGCACGATGAGCTCTGCAGTGAACACGGTGCGGGAACGCGTGGCCGCCGCGCGGAACGCGGCACAACAACTCGGCGCGATCGACGGAGTAACCCGTGCCGAAGCCCTGCGGGCGATCGCCGGCGCGCTTCGGGACAACGCCGCCGCGATTCACCGGGCACACGAAACCGACCTTACCCGCGCGGCGGAAGAGAACCTGGCGGCACCGCTGCTAAAACGACTGCGCTTTGACGAAGCCAAGCTGAACCAGGCGATCGTCGGGGTGGAGTCGGTTGCGGCGCTTCCCGACCCCGTCGGCGCCGAGCTGCTGCGCCGCGAACTCGACACGGGGCTCATCCTCACCAAGCAGACCAGCCCGATCGGGGTGGTGGCGATGATCTTTGAATCCCGGCCCGACGCCCTCGTCCAGATCGCCTCACTGGCGCTCAAGAGTGGAAACGCGATCGTTCTCAAAGGCGGGTCGGAGGCGTTGGAGAGCAACCGCATCCTTGCCGACGTGATCGCCACCGCCGGGACCGGCGCCGGTATTCCCGCGGGATGGCTCCAGCTCATCGAGACGCGCAGCGACGTGACGGAGTTGCTGGCTCTCGATGATCTGGTTGATTTGATGATTCCCCGCGGCTCCAACGAGTTTGTTCGCTATATCATGGACAACACGCGAATACCGGTGCTGGGCCATGCCGACGGTATTTGCCACGTGTTTCTCGACGCGACCGCGGATCCCCGCATCGCCTCGGATGTCACCGTGGACGCCAAAACGCAGTACGTTGCGGTATGCAACAGTGTGGAGACGCTTTTGGTCCACGCTGACAGTGCCGCCGCGCTCCTTCCTGACGTCGCCGCCGCGCTTGCCGAACGCGGCGTTCAGCTGCGCGGATGTCAAAGGACGCGGGAGGTTCTGCCGGAGATCGAAGCGGCGACCGAGGAGGACTGGCGGGCGGAATACCTGGATCTCATCCTGGCGGTAAAGGTCGTCGACTCGCTTGAGGCTGCGGTCACGCACATCAACACCTACGGAAGCGGCCACACCGACGCGATCGTTACAACCGACTCGGGTGCAGCGGAACGCTTTCTTTCCGCGGTCGACTCCGCTTCGGTAATATGGAACGCGAGCACCCGGTTTGCCGACGGATTTCGGTACGGCCTTGGCGCGGAGGTCGGAATCAGCACCGCCAAAATTCACGCCCGCGGCCCCGTGGGGGTAGAGGGGCTGCTCAGCTATAAATGGATCCTCCGCGGAAACGGCCACACGGTGGCACCGTACAGTGACGGGAAACGACAGTTTACCCATCGGGATCTGTCACCGGAATGAGACGCTTCGACGATGTCCGGCGCGTCGTCGTCAAGATCGGCACCAACGTGCTGACCCGCAACGATACGCTTGACAATGAGTACATCGCAGATATCGCGCGTCAGATCGCCGCGGTCCGTACCGCCGGTCGGGAGGTGTGTCTCGTCAGTTCCGGCGCGATCGGCCTTGGTGCGCGGGAACTGGGGATACCCGGACGCGTCCAGGACGTGGTCCTGCGGCAGACGTGTGCGGCTGTGGGCCAACCGCTGTTGATGCAGGCGTACCGTGAGGTGTTCCGGGCCGCCGGGATCACGGTCGGGCAGGTGCTGGTGACTCGCGAGGCGTTCAATGACCGGAACAGCTACGTTCGCCTCCGAAACGCCGTCGAACGGCTCCTCGAAATCGGCGTTGTTCCGGTGTTTAACGAGAACGATTGCGTTGCCACCGCCGAAATCGGCACCGCCTTCGGTGACAACGATCAGCTAAGCGCGCTGGTAGCCAGTAAAGTGGACGCGGGGCTGCTGGTTCTGCTTAGCGATGTCGACGCGTACTATGACGTGGACCCACGCCACAACAGCGCCGCCCGACCGGTACCGGAGGTTACGGAGGTAACGGGGGCGATGCTGGAATCTGCCGGAAAAGCGGGGTCGCAACGCGGAACCGGCGGCATGCGAACAAAGCTGAAGGCGGTACGGATCGCCGCGGATGGGGGCTGCCGCGTTGTTCTGGCTCACGGCCGGGAACCGGAGGTTCTTCCGCGCATTCTTGCCGGTGAGGTGGTCGGCACCGTCTTTACCGCCCGGCGAACCCTGCGTAACCGAAGCCGCTGGTTGTTGCACAGTGAGCCGCGGGGTCGCATTCTGGTTGACGAGGGAGCGCTGCGGGCAATTCGGCGCCACAACAGCCTCCTTCTGAGCGGGGTGGTCGGCGTGGAAGGCACCTTCGAACAGGGCGACGTGATCACCGTCAACGCTGATGCCAAACTGGTTACCGCCTTTGGCAGCCGCGAGCTGGAGCTGCTGGTCGGGCACCACTCCTCCGAGATCGCTGCGGTCCTTGGCCACGACGACGAACGACGACTGGTTGCCCGGCCGGAGGAAATCGTGTTTTTCGAGGACGAGCCGTAGGGCCGGTTTGATATCCCGGATTGATATCCCGGTTTGATGCCCTTGTCAGAGAAGACGTAATTTGTAATAGTGTCGATTCGGCTGGTTTCCGCGGAAACGCGTTGAGACCGGTAATTTTCTAAAGAAGGGGGGACGTACAATGGCAGGAAAAATTTCAAAGAACGCACGCCGTGAAGGCGCCCAGGCCCTTACCAGCCGATGGGGTGGTAAGATTGTGATGAAGAGTGTGTTTGAGAACGGCAAAATGCGCCACTTTGCGGTCTGTGAAAAGACCGGCAATCAGGGCCGCCGTCCCAAAGACTTGATGTAAAGCGCATACACTATGCACGCCCGCAGCGCCGCTGCGGGCATTTATTTCGAAAAAAGTGATCCAATGGTTCTTTCCGGACGCCAGATAGCCAACAATCTTGGAGACAAGATCACGATCGAGCCGTACTCGCCGGCGCAACTCAACCCGAACAGCTATAACCTGCGCCTCCATTCGGAGCTCCGCGTGTACGACCGCATGGAACTTGACATGCGGGTGGAAAACACCTCCACACCGCTCTCAATTCCCCCGGATGGGCTGCTTCTGGAGCCGCAACGGCTGTACCTCGGCCGAACGGTGGAGTACACAACCACCGACGGGTTTGTGCCGATGCTGGAGGGGCGCTCGTCGATCGGGCGGCTGGGCCTGTGTGTGCATATTACCGCCGGGTTTGGCGATGTCGGATTTCACGGCTATTGGACGCTGGAAATGTTCTGCGTTCAGCCGATCCGGATTTACGCCGGCGTGGAAATCTGTCAGGTCTTTTACCACACGATTGACGGCGATTTCGAACCGTATTCCAGCGGCAAATACCAGAACAACGCCGGTATTCAGCACAGCATGCTGTTCAAGGATTTCGAGCGCTCTTAAGGGGCCGCACCACCTCCGGGCGGGTGCCTCGCCG
>JAQIBO010000368.1 GCA_027859055.1 Spirochaeta sp. | reverse complement strand
ATCGTGGCAATCAGGATGTCCGGATCCTCGCTCCGAGCGTCCTCGGCAAGACGCTGCATCTCCTGTCGGCGTGCGCTTGCAAGGCGCGCAAGCTCTGCCTGCTCCGCCTGCGCGGTTGCAACCTGCTCTTCCCGCTGTCGCCGCTGTTCTTCTGCCTGCTGCGCTTGCTCTTCTCTCCGCGCGGCCTCCTCTGCAAGCTGTCGCGCCTCAATCCGTTGCGCTGCGAGGAGCGCCTGTTGCCGCTGTTGCTCCACCTCAAGCTCTCGTCTCTCGCGCTCGTCGGCTGCCGCATCGATACGCGCCTGGTACGCTGCGATCTCATTCTCAAGGACATCAACCTCGGCTTGGGCCGCATTACTCTCGGCACGCGCGCGGGCCGCGATCATCTCGCTGGTCATAAAGAAAAACGGCTGGCTCAGGGGCTCAGAGTAGATCGTCGGGACTTGCTTGCCGCCGGTCCGGTCGCGCACATCAGAACCAACGCGATTAAACAGCGAAACCAACTCTACATCCGGCGTGTGGATCTCCTCCAACAACGCGCTGGTGAAGGTACTGTTATCGCCGTCACCATCAGCCGCAACGTCCCCCGCCTGGGTGGCAAAGACGATCACCGTCTCTGAGCCCCGGGGCGGGTCCATCGCGCTCAGTCCCCTGCTCCCGCCGCGGCTTGATGCCGGGAGGGGATTATCGCGACACGCGTCGAGCATCACTATATTGATCCCTGCACCGGCCTCTACCATCGTTTCCACGTAGGCGTGGGCGTCGATCGCTTTGCGCCGGAGCTCTGTATTGTCACGGATGTCACGATTGTTGACCGGGAGGAGATAGTTGCGCCCATCTACCTGTACGCCGTGGCCTGCAAAAAAGAAGAGCGTCACGTCGCCCGGTTGGATCACCTCTCGAAACGCGCGGAGGTCGCTCTCCATCTCCTCAAGATCACGATCGGTACGGAGAAGTACTTCAAACCCGGTCTCTTCCAGGGCTGCAGCGAGGTCCCGAGCATCGTTAGCGGGATTGGCTAACCGTTGCCGCTCGTAGTCTCCGTTCCCTACGATCAGGGCGCGGCGGACCGGACCGGGGGTGCCGCCGGGCGGAACGCTGGCGTTCGATTGTCCAAAGATGGTAAAGGTGGAAATAAGTACCAATAAGAATCCAAGGATCAACGCGCGCGCGGGAGATATTCGATTTAGTTGTATCATCATGACCATTATAGAAGTCACAGTATCGTTTTACAAATCGAGACGTTGGTCTATGACAGACTCGAAGGGAGCTCCGAAAACGCAGCGGATGGAAAGGACGGTAGTTTCTATCTTCTTTTTTTGCTCACCAAATCTCCCACAAACATAGGTATGAGACTATACGTACTGGATATCGCCCTTATCAATCTTCTTTCTTGTATCGGGAATTGGATCCAATCGATCCACGGGCGGATTGACGACGAGTTCTTCGACAACCTGGATCCGAAAGACGAAGACTACGAGACGTTCTGGAGAGGTCTTGGGTACGGCGTTCATCCCGAGTTGGAGGCACTTTGTACGAGATATTCGTTAGCCAAGGTGGACAACCATCACCCGCTGCTTTTCTGGTACAAATGGACGATGTACTACCGGGTGTGGATACGGATAAAGGGTACAAGGCTTTTTGCCCGGTGTTTTTTCTCTAAGGAAGAATAGCGGACCGGTATCGGATGAAATGAAACCATTTACACGGATCGTTTTGTAACGACGATGGAATCACAGTATATGCCCGACGGAGATACCCCGGCGCCGAAAGTTCTCCCGGACGGTCGCTTCATCCTTCATGATGTAGTCGTGCTTGATCCTCAGGACTTCATCATCCGGTACCTCCCCGAACGCTTCCTGGATGTATTCTCTGTCTTGCTCAAATAGAGCGGTATTCATGCTTCGATGGGGTACCCATCCAAATTGTTCATCGGCGCCACTCGCGTCGGCACCTTTGATCCACACGATGTTGCCCCAGGCCATCCATCCTTTGAAAAAGTAAGGATTCCCCTCACCCGCCAAGTCTTTCCCAAAATGGTAATAGAGTGCGTTCATGTGGGTGATGTCACCGTCATTCCCAAACAGGCTTACCGCCGCCTCCCTATAGGCATTCTCGTTGCAGTAAACGGACACTGTATCGACGGTGATCACCGCGCCGACGATCTCGTCCGCAAATTCCTTCACCAGTTCCAGGTCCGACGGTTGCGCGATTTCGAAGCTTGACACCTGTTTTAACGTCCGTTCCACCCGATGCTCGCGATCAAGAAACAATACATACTCATGCGGTCCATAGGTGAGCGTGAGTCGTATCTTCCACATTGGATTGTCTTTGTCGGATTGGCCTTCATAGTCAACGTTCCACCGTCCGATCGTGGCGGTGTACCGGAACTCTTCCTTGGAGTCTTCTGGAAGAATATTCCCGTGATCGTCGCGCTTGCCACCGTGCTGGCACGTAGCCATAATCGCCAAGATGCGGGCGTGGGGAAGGATTTCTCCAAGTGTGGCATTTGCAAGGGTCCGTACGTCGTCTGAGTTCTCGTTCATCACTGTCCTATCCACCTTTTTTAACACAATAACCGAGGCTCAACTATCCTGAAACAGGTCGAACCGCCCCGGGGTTCACGGACACCTCAAAGTTTGAGGGCAAAACGCTACATTTGCGCCGCCCCGACAACATGGATCTCTCTGCAATGACGACCGATGCCGAGGCGGTCTATCAATGCGGTGATCCGCTCCCTGGTGAGGTGCGTTGTCCAGTTGTAGGTTGATCCGCGGGGAGATAGATACAGGCGGTCTCCCGCGAGTGCCCAATAGAAGCCGTCTTGTGTACTTCCGGGATGGCTGGTGCCTATCTCACCAAACCAGAACGCACCGGTGCGTCACGGTGTCGTCTCGCATCGGTATCGTCGAGATTGCGATAGTACGCACGGAGAATCAGTTTTGCGGGTGTTGGTGTCTGTCTCGCATTACTGCTCATTGGAGCCGTTCCCGAAGGACCTCAACATGACTTTCCACCGATGCCCGGGCATCTTCCAACGCTTGTTGGATGTCGTCGTCGTACGATGTGTCTTCTTCGGAACGTTCACCGTAGCGTACCGCGAGGGCGTGTAATTCCGGATCTGCACGGTGCTCGGGCATGAGGGATTGGATCATCGGCCGCTGGTCCGCGCGCATGAGCATGAAATCATCTTCCTCAAAAACGATGAAGAACCGCTGCCCGTTCTTATATAACCCATATTCTCGGTACGGGCTCTCCCACTGGGTAAATACCTTAAAGAGGAGTGCAGGATAGGCGCGAGAGATGCCACGGAATCCCGCTGTGGGGGCGTCATTGTGTGATTCGAACGTGTAGCTGAGTCCCAGCGCGTTGCTGCCATCAGGTTCCGTGATACCAAAAAGATCCACGGTGTTGTTGTGAGCTTCAACGACGTCATAGATCCACGTTCCCCATCGCGCTTCAAGGTCGATGGAAGAATATGGTGGCATGGTAACCGGCTTTTCATCTGACTGAGATTGGAGACGTGCATACTCGATTTCGGTCGGTTCGGGTTTGGCCAACGGCAAGAGCACATCAAACGAAAACGGCGCAAGGATCTCCGCCCCGTGATCGGCCCCTTTGCGCTTCTCCGCGGATCGTATAAACCCGGTGCGCGACTCCTCGTCTTGAAAACCTGAGATGCTCACATAGTTAAAAACTTTTTCGCTCATTACTCACCCCTCCACCATTGTCGTCTCGGATGCGCGTGAGTTCAAACCTAAACTCCCGGAAAAGTTATACCTACAAGGATTCTGACCGACTCAGTGCAGGCTAAATACTGATACCACAGTGATTTATTCATTTGACAACCTCTC
>JAQIBO010000012.1 GCA_027859055.1 Spirochaeta sp. | reverse complement strand
AGCCAGTATTCCGGCGCGTGATCGCTCGACGAGTCGACCACGATCCCTTTTCCGTGCTGCGCTGTATTCATCACAAGAAGCCCGACGTGTCCCGGATTGGCAACGAGGTCCGCCCAGTCAAAGTGACCGTTCAGTGCATCCCCAACGGTACGCCCGAACGTCGCCACACCGCCGGACCGTTTCAGCTCCTCCGGAATGGTCAACGCGTCCATCCCCGGTCCCACCAGGCGCACCTGGACGTCCTGCCGACGCCCGGCCAGTGCGACAAGTCGCTCCAGCCTCTTCCGTGGCTGGTACCGCCCCACAAAGAGTAGACGCACAGCGCCGAGGTCCGGATGATCATCGGCCCCGTCGGACAGGTACACCGGCGCGCGAAAATCGGCTTTCAGCACCTGCGTGTTGTTGAAACTCTTGACGGGAATCCCGTACCGCTCGCGGACCTCGGTGGCGATTACATCGCTGAAGACCAGCGCTCCCGCAGAGCGGAGGAGCAATGATCGTCGCAGTCGCGCGAGTCCCGGCAGCGGCGTCTTTCCAAAGATATGCCCCCACCACACCCAGCGATCGTGGAGCTGCGGAGTGCGTCGGAAGAGCCGGATGCGCCCGATATCCCGCATGTTGATACTCGAGCAGATAACGTCCCACTCCCCGGCCGTCACAACCTCGCCAAGACCCGGTTGCCAGACAACGCCGAGTCCCCGCCGCGCCGGAATCTCCACGTAGGAGTAGCCGATTCGTTCGGCGGGCGCGACGAGACCGTCCGGTTCACACGGACGCGCGACCACCATCAGGTCGACCTCCCGGGAGAGCTCCCGCAGGAACGGCTCCCGGTAATCGGGAGCGTTGTTGAGAATCATCAGAATCCGCGGTCTGCGTGTGTCGCTCATCACGAGTCCCCCGGCGTCGGTGGAGCGGGCGGGGCAGGCGGTACGGGAGGCACGATTCGACCGCCGTACCCGTAAGCGAAGAGCAGCGGCCACGTCATCAGCCACGCCATGACGGCAAACCGGACCGGCAGCCCGCCGCGTCGCGACTTGCCCGGGTCGAAGAGAAACTCGCCGGCAAGCCGCATATGATTACCCCCGATGTTATGACCGACGCTGAACGATCGCCCCGATCGCACGCGCTCCCGAACCTCCCCGAGCGGTGTTCCCAGAAACGCCTCGATCCGATCGATCTGCCCGATCGGGTCGCCGATGATATCTTCGTATCGGACCCGAAGAAACCGTTCCCGACCGAACGCGCGCGCCAGATCGGAAAGGAGGTTCCCGGTGATCCACGTCAGAACGCTGACAAAAAGAACGGGTCCGAAGAGCCGTTTGGGATGATACCGCCGGCGGAGAAACTTGAATCCCGTCCCCCCTTTGAGCCGGTAATAATCACTCTGAAGGATCGAAACGGGGTGCCGCATCAAGTGGATCACCCGCGATGACGGCAGAAAGCGCAGGAAGAACAACGCGCGGGTGATCTCCTTAGAGGAGTCGAGGACGTATCGGGGTGGTGCCTCGGAGTTCGGTCCAGCATCGGAGCTCGGGGCGGCATCGGTGCTCGCCGCAGCACCCGGCGCGTGCTCCGGCGGGACAGCGGTTTCACTCGCCGAGTGTGAACCCGACCCCTGTGACACGTCCGCGGCGGTATCCGCGATCGCGGTACCGACCGCCTCGGTTATCGCGAGAAGCTCGGTGACCCACGGTTTCGACGCGGCGCCGAAGAGCGTTCCGGGAAACGCCTTGATGTGCGCCTGCCCCTTGGAGCGGGAGACGGCGTCATCCCAGGCACGACCGGATCGCGCGGTAAAGCGCTCCCGCACCGCACTCCAGTACGGACAGGCATCGAACGTCTCACCGCAGCTGCATCGCTCCTCGTAACGCCCCATTCCGGAGACAAGTTCGCCCACACTCTCGATCTCCGGCGCGTTACCGAGCATCGCGTCGAGCATCGTTGAGCCGCTGTGTCCGCGACCGGCAACATAGATCCACTCAGGCACCGTTCCACTCCTTGATCGTCTTCTGCAGGAATCGAAGAATCGTGTCAGCTCGCCGCGTCACCCCGGGACCGTGCATCGCCGCGAGCGCTGCGGCGCTCATTTCTCCGCGACGGTCCGGTGCATCCCGGAGATTTTCGATCGCAGCCGCGATCGCGTCGACATCGGTAGGATCAACGAGGATACTGTAGGCGCTGTCCACCTGCCTGCGGATATCCTCGATATCCGATGACACGATCGGTAGCCCACACGCAACCGCCTCATTGATCGCGTTGCAGTGCCCCTCCCGCAGCGTCGGCAATACAAAGATGTCGGCGGCGTTGAGCCACAGCGGCATCGTGTCGTTGGGTACCGATCCGGCGTGCAGAACGCCGGGCCCGGACGGAATCTGAGCGCCCCGCCCGAGAAAGATACCGGAAACCGCGAGCGTCCCGGTCGGACCAGCCTCCTGGTCCACCCCCCGGTTAACCCGTCGGTTCACCCGCTGGTTCACCCGTTGGTTTATCCGCTGGTTAACCCGCTGGTTTATCCGCTCGATCGCCGCGGCAACACGGAGCGGGCCCTTCCGCTCCACAAAGTGCCCGGTAAATGCCACGAGAAAACGGTCTTCCGGCAGGCCGAGCTGTCGGCGAGCCTCAGCGCGATCGATCACACGAAACCGGTCGGCATCCACATCATTGGGTGCGACAATTACGCGGGCGGGATCCGCCCCAAGAGCGATCGCCTCGTCCCGCAGACGCGACGAGACACAAACGATGCCGGCGAGTCTCCGCACCGTCTCCTTCGCATCCTCGAGCGTCCTGCGCTCGAGGTCCAGAAACGAATACGACTCACCCATATCGGCGACCGCCGGTACTCCGTAGCGCTCTCCGAGAGCGAACGCCCCCTCGCCTCCCCGGAACAGAAACTTCCCGTAGAACAGATCGGGTGCACCGGTACTGCGACCGAGAGTACGCCCGCCCCGGACCGCAGCGCGTACGAATGCACTTCTTGTCAACCGATACCGACTGATCACACCGTGCTTCGCGTTCCCGTAACTCACAAAGAGCGGTCGGACGATCGCGTCGCCTGCGGGGTCCACGTCGTGAACCGGTTTCCCGCGCGAACGAAGTACCACCGGCAGCGCGTCCGGAGCGATCACCGATACGGGAACCTCCATCGCGATCCATTGTCGCACCAACCGCTCGACAAAAGCGCCACGTTCGGGAAATCGCGGCGCGGGGTAGTGGGGAGTTACTACAGTAATGCGGGGTGACCCCTGGGCCGTGTCGGGCCGAGGATCACCATCACCCCCGGTATCACCCGTTTCACCGAGATGCTGCGACGTCAAAACACGACCTCCCTTCAAAGAGACGGTTGAAGAACGCTATCGCCGCATCCCGGGGCCAGAATCCATCTTGCACGAGTCCCCACCGGTCCACATCCAATTCGCGTACGACCCCCGGGCGGCGCAACCAGACGGGGATCCTCGACGGAAGGGCGTGCACCCCCGCTCTACTACCGCTGCCGCCAATCGGCGCGATAAGCGGGCCCGAGGTGAGCGCGGCGAGGGCCGCGACCCGATGCTTACCCGCCATAACGAGAAAGCGGCGCTCGCCGTCGCGGCGTCGTAGGAAAACTCCCTGGATCGCGTCGTGGCGCCCCCGAGCTGGCCGAAACCCGTTGTCCCGGATCGACTCGTAGACCTCCACAAGCCGCCGATACTCGACATCCCCCTGCTGGTCGTCCATCTCGCCAAACAACGGGTTTCTCGGGTTCTCAATCCCAGGAAACTCCCGCTCTAAATTCCTCTGCGTCATCTCAATCCGCGTCAGCGGATCGCCGGAAAACCACGGAACGAGATGCGTATCCGCGGGAAGGGTG
>JAQIBO010000260.1 GCA_027859055.1 Spirochaeta sp. | reverse complement strand
TTCACCAACCTCTGGTACTCCACGGGAATAACCGCGATAACCGGCGGCGAAGTGGTTATGATCGGGATCAGCCTGCTCCTGATCTACCTGGCGATCGCCAAAGGGTTTGAACCACTCCTGCTGCTGCCAATCGGCTTTGGAGGAATTCTCGCCAACATCCCCATCGCCGGCATCGCCGGCCCTGAGGGGTTTCTCGGGATGATCAACGCGGTCGGCCTGGAAACCGGCATCTTTCCGCTGCTCATCTTCATGGGCGTCGGGGCGATGACCGACTTCGGCCCCCTCCTGGCAAATCCGCGCACCGCGCTGCTCGGCGCGGCGGCGCAGTTCGGTATCTTTGCCACCCTTATCGGGGCCCTCGCCCTGACCGAGTACCTCGGCTTTGACTTTTCCATGGCCGACGCCGCCTCAATCGGCATTATCGGCGGTGCCGACGGCCCCACCGCGATCTTTCTTTCCTCAAAACTGTCGCCGGATCTGGTCGGCGCTATCGCCGTTGCCGCCTACAGCTACATGGCCCTGGTCCCGATCATACAGCCGCCGATCATGCGCCTCTTCACCACCGCGGAACAGCGCAAGATCGTCATGAAACAGCTTCGTCCGGTCTCCAAGATCGAACGCGTGCTCTTCCCGCTGGTCGTCCTCGGCCTCTGTATTCTCCTGCTGCCCACCGCAACGCCGCTGATCGGCGCGCTCATGTTCGGCAACATCATCAAGGAGTCCGGCGTTACCGAGCGCCTCAACAAAACGCTGCAAAGCTCCTTTATTGACAGCGTCACCATTCTCCTGGGCCTCGTCGTCGGTTCCAAACTGCAGGCCACCTACTTCCTGCGCGTCGAGACGATCGGCATCCTGCTGCTTGGTCTGGTGGCGTTTTCCATCGGCACCATGATGGGCGTTCTCCTCGCGCAGCTCATGAACAAAATGTCAAAAATGAAGATCAACCCGCTCATCGGCGCCGCCGGTGTCTCGGCGGTCCCCATGGCCGCCCGGGTGGTCAACAAGGTCGGCCTTGAAAGCAACCCGCGCAACTTTCTCCTCATGCACGCCATGGGGCCAAACGTCGCCGGGGTGATCGGCTCGGCGGTCGCGGCGGGTGTCCTTCTGGCGATGTTCGGATAAGACGAAATCGGCAATTCGAAGGTAATTCGAACTGCCGTTCCGCGGAGAACCGCTATGGTCAGAAACGCCGCCCCCGAATCGGGCGGGGACGGCTTAGCCGTGTTGAACGTGGTGGGCGGCGGTGATCTCCTCGATCCGGGCGGCAATTTCCGCCGCAGGGTGCCGGCGGCTGCGAGCGCACTCATGAGCGGGTCGGCTGCATAGCAGACACCGCCGCGGGGCGTACCCCAGCTCGCCCCGCGTCACCGGCCGACCAGCCGCATCGTACACGTCAATATCCAGGAGACGCCCCATCCGGCACGACTCCTCAACCGCGATAGCCGTCCGTTTTACGACCTCCGCAGACAGATCAACCGCGCAGCGGTACTCTGGCCCTGCCGGCGTAATGTCCTGCCACTCAACACGGCACACCGAGCGGGCGTTCCCGCCCTGAATCGCGTGCACAAACGCACCACGGCCCCAGGCAAGGCACGGCGCCGTCCACGGGAGGTTTTTCTGCGGACCGGGTACGTTCAGGGTAAAAGCCACAACCGTCGCGTTGTACGTTGCCGCCATCATGGCGATCGCCGCCGCCCGCTCCTCTCTCGCCTGCAGGATTGCGTGCAAAACGGCCGGGGTAACACGTTCAGACATGTCCTGTGGGCACTCCTGCCGGGCTGCCCGGAATCGGTTTCTTCCACCGCCAGGGGTCGTCCACCGCGGAGATCACAAAGAGCGTTCCCGCAAGCAAGTCGGCGCACCCGCCGGGGCTGATATTCTCGTTCACAAAGTGACGGTTCATTTCCTGGAGATACCGGCGGCCCGCGCCGGTCATGATCCCGCCAAGACCGAGGGCGACCGTCGCGTGACGGCGCATCGTCTCCATCGCCTGCGGCCCGCCACGGTACAGAACCGTTGTGTCCTCCACCACCGCCATGAGATGCAGCAGCGCCTGCACCGCGCCGTCGTTCCGGGTGCCGCCGGCGAGAACCGTGGCGGTGAAAACCGGCACGGCAACCTCAAAGATCGCGGGGAAGCCCGTTTCCGCTTCACCGCGGATACCGGACACCCCGTATTTCCGGTGGAGCGCCTCACCGTGAGTAAGCTGCCGGCACGCGTGACCGTCACCGGCGTCAAGTGCGGCGAGTTCCCGATCCACAATTCCGTGGGTCATCCGTTGTACCGCGTCACGGAGGCGTGGCAGCGTAACTGTCTGCGCCCCCAGGGCGGCACAGGCAGTAGTCAACAGCACGAGCACAAAGATCTGACCTTTATGGGTATTGATGCCGCCGGTCGCCGTAAACATCGCCGCCTCGGCGGACCGGCCCACGTGCCGCGTGCGTGAAAAAAGACCCGGTGTGGGAGTTTCACCGCACGCGATTGCGGCAATTTCAAAAAACAACGGCGCCACCGCGTCGATGCTCCGGGTAAACGTCCCGAAACACATATCACGGTGGGCACCGCTGTCAACCGCGTCTACCAGACCCGGCTTGGGTGTTGTGGCAAGCTCCGCCCGCATCGCCCGGTCAACCAGACGCGCAAGGTGAGCCGCCACAACGGAACCGGGCAGATCACCCGAGTTGCTGCGCTTTCCGCTTCCGGAGCACATTTGCCAAGACCGGCCCGAATATTGACAACAGGGTGAGGATAAACAACGTGATCGAGATCGACGAACCGAGAAACACACCCATATCGCCGTTCGAGATCGTAAACGCCCGACGGAACGACTGTTCCATACCGTTGCCGACGATAACAGCGAGAATCATCGGTGTGGTTGGTATTTTGGCTTTTGCCATGAAATACCCGACCAGACCAAAGAGGATAAGAATGTAAAAGTCCACCAGGCTGTAACTGATCGCATAGGTTCCGACAAACGCAAGTCCGAGAATGATCGGATACAGGATCCGCGGAGGTACCGCAAGAACCCGGACCAGGACCTTGGCCAGGGGAATGTTGATAACTGCGAGAATCACGTTACCAACAAACATACTTGCTATCAGCGCCCAGACGATGGTCGACTGTTGCTTGAAAAGCATCGGTCCCGGTTGCAGGCCCAGCATCAGCAACGCCCCCATCATCACCGCCGTGGTACCCGACCCGGGAATCCCCAGCGTCAACGTTGGAATCATCGCGCCGACTGAGGCCGCGTTGTTTGCGGACTCCGGGGCCGCAAGCCCCTCAATTGCCCCTTCCCCGAACTCTTCGGGATGCTTGGACAGTTGCTTTTCGTTGCTGTACGACAACAGTGAGGCCATCGTCCCACCCGCTCCCGGCAACGCTCCGATCAGGAAGCCGAACGGTGCGGACCGCATGATCGGCCAGAAGCAACGCCGCCACTCGGCGCGGGAGATCCAGATGCGGCCGAATTTTGTTTGCGCCTTTTTCACGCCTTCAGCGATATTCCGAAAACTCTTGAACACCTCGCCAAGTGCGTAAATCGCGATAATCACGACCAGGAAATCGATGCCGCTTTCCAGCTGCATGACCCCGAAGGTGAAGCGCTTGATTCCCGACTGCGGGTCGATCCCGACGGTGGCGATCACCAGTCCGATCAGCGTCGCGATGAAGCCTTTGACCGTTTCGCCCTTGCTCATTGAGGCGGTCGCGGAAAGGGCAAACACGTAGAGCATGAAATATTCAGCCGGGCCGAATCCCAGGGCAAAGCGTGCCACCGGCAGCGCGATCGCCACCATTATCAGGGTCGCGATTATACCGCCGATGAAAGACGCGATCGCAGATATCGCCAGCGCCGCTTCCGCACGGCCCTTCAGCGTCATCGGATACCCGTCAAAGGTCGATGCCACTGCCGCGCCGTCGCCGGGTGTGTTAATCAGGATTGAGGCGCGGGACCCGCCGTACATCGCGCCGTAGTAGACACCGGCCATCGTGATGAGCGACGCAGTTGGTCCCATAACAAACGTCATCGGAAGCAGTACCGCCACCCCCGTTGCCGGGCCGATACCGGGCAGCATACCGATAATCGTGCCGAGAATACCGCCGATGGTAACCCACATGATATTCATCGGTTGCATTGCGATACCGAGTCCCTGGATAAAAAATTCAATCGTTTCCATCTGTGACTCCTATATCCCGAGGTACGGTATACGCGGCAGGTATACCCCAAGCGCCTTGGCAAACAACAGATAAATCCCCACGCTGAAGAGGATTGCCACTATCGTATTCACTTTCCAGTTGCGACCCTCTCCGCCAAACAGCCAGAGCTCCGCCTGAAGGAAGAGAAATGTAGCCGGTACATACCCGATCCGTTTGAACACCAGCGCGTACACCAACGCGGCCACGCAGGTCAGGAGCACCGGTTTCAGATACGGATCGCGTTCTCTGGTATACGTTTCCTGTGTTTTCTTCACCCGCAGGAATTCCTTTACCAGCTGAAACACGGAAAGACCCAGGATCAGAATTCCCAACCCCGCCGGAAACACTTTTGGCGCGTAGGGAATTCCGATGCTCGAAGTGGGAAGTGTGAAGGCCATCCACGTGACGGCTAACCCAAGGACAAAGGTGATGCCGCCGGACACAATTGTTGCGTTCATAAAACTCTCTTTTGTCCGCATATGGTGGCGCCGACACCGGCGCCACCACGGACGATTTGTGTGAAATCAGTCGGCAAGCATACCGATTTCATCCAGAATTCCGCGGTATTCCCCGTCGACCTCCTCAAGGAAATCGTAGAACTCCGGACCGTCCATATAGGCGTCGTCCCAACCGTTGGTTTCGCGCGCAGCGGCCCATTCGTCGGTCTCAACCATCTCAGCGAGAGTCTCGCGCCAGTATTCAACCGCGTATTCCGGCATTTCCGGCGGCCCAAACAGTCCACGCCAGTTCACAAACGTGGCATCGATGCCCTGTTCCTGAGCGGTCTCAATCTCCCCGACAACGCCGGTGCCCACACGGTGGGGTGCACTCTGTGCCAGCGCCCGGAGGTCACCGCTTTCTATCAAACCGCGCACCTCGGAAAGTCCCGTGGAAAAGATATCGATGTGCCCTCCCATGACCATTGCTGCTCCGGAGTCATCAAACGCGACGTAGTCGATCTGTTGCAGGTTTTTCACCCCCGCCGCCTTTGCCATGATGAGAAACTGGAGATGATCCATCGATCCGGCGGATGACACGCCCCCGATCTTCACGCTCTTGATGTCGTCTTTCAGTGCGTCCATCACGTCGTTCAACGTCTCGTACTGGGAGTCCGCCTTTACAACAAACACCGCATAGTCCGCAATGAGACGGGCAAGGGGTGTCACATCCTCGTAGTTCAGATCGGTTGTACCGGCCAGTTTGGTCAAAATCAACGGCGGAGAGTACACGGTGATGATGTTGTCCGCTTCGGGTTGCTCCTGCAGACTTGCCAGGTGCACCGATCCACCGGCACCGGGGTTGTTACGAACCGGCATCGGTACCTGTACAAGACCCGTATCTTTCAGCACCTTTGCAGTTGTACGAATCGTCAAATCCCAGCCACCACCGGCCCCACCGGGCGCAACAAAATCAAGCGCTCCCCGGGGATATCCCTCGCCACCGCGTTCACCCTGACCTTCCGCCACCACGGCGCCCGTGGCAACCAGCGCTATCAGCGCCAACATAATGATCCGTTTCATTTCGAATCCTCCTTCGTGTGCTATGATGCGCGGCAACGCCACGCCCCTATAAAAACGCAGACAGCTGCGTTATTCACTGCAGTAGACGGGCACGCTCCGTACCACGTCGATAATCGTCCCGTCGCGGTATTCCACCAGGCCGATGATCCTGTCGTCGAACTGAAACGGCTCCGGCTTACCGGCCACCCGTTCGGCACGCCGTTTGAGCTCGTCGATCGTATAGATCGGCAGGGAGCTTCCGCTGAAGTGGTCTATCAGGTCGGTGCGGCGCGGATTGATCGCGATACCGCGATCGGTCACGAGGATGTCGATGCTCTCTCCGGGGGTAACAACGGTCATCACGCGGTCGACCACCGTTGCGATGCGCCCTCTGATGAGGGGCGCCACAACCACCGAGAGGCCGGAGCCGATCGCGGTGTCGGAATGACCGCCGGATGCGCCCATCACCATCCCGTCGGAACCGGTCAGCACGTTGACGTTAAAGTCAACGTCAATCTCCAGGGCGCTGAGAACCACCACGTTGAGCTTGTTTACCGCACACCCTTTGTTGAGGGGGTTGGCGTAATACGATGCGTCGATCTCCGTATGAAACGGGTTTTTCGCCAGAGACTTGATCGCATCCCCGTCAAAGCTCTGCACGTCCAGAAGCCGCTTGATGAGCCCCTCCTCGTGCATCGCAACCATTTGACTGGTGATGCCCCCAAGAGCCCAATTTGCGGTGATGTCCCGCTGTCGCATGTGATCGCTGAGATAGCGTGTTACCGCCAGCGACGCGCCACCGGAACCGGTCTGAAACGAAAACCCGTTCTCGAAATAGGGTGACCGGACGATCACCTCCGCGGCGTTCTGCGCGATCAAGAGATCTTTCGGGTTTTTGGTCAGACGGGTAGCACCGGTAGCGATACGGCTTGCGTCTCCGACCGAGTCAACCTCGACGATATGGTCAACGAGATCCTGGTCGATACTGAACGGCGTATTCGGGTACTCGACAAGACTGTCGGTCAGCAACACAACCTTTTGCGCGTGCTTTGCGTCGACGATCGCGTACCCCATCGAGCCACAGGCGGACTCGCTGGTGAACCCGTTTGCGTTTCCGTACACGTCGCTGGACGGGACGCCGAGAAAGGCGACGTCGATCGCGATCTGCCCCGTCTCTATCGCTCGCGCCCGCCCGCCGTGGGAGTGAAAAATCACCGGCTCGTCCATGAGACCACACGATATCGCCGCACCAAGTTCCCCGCGGAGACCGCTTGTGTGAATCCGGGAAACGACGTTGTTCTCAATATGCTTAATCAACTCATCGTGCACGTTGGTCAGAGAGGAGCACGCCAGGGTCAGGTTCTTGATCCCGAGGTTGGCAATCACGTCCATTACCATATTGACCGTCTTGTCGCCGTTCCGAAAATGGTGGTGAAACGAAATTGTCATTCCATCGGCAAGCCCCGTCTTGAGTACCGCCTGTTCAATCGTATCCACGACTTTCGTCAGGCGCGGCAGTTGGCGGTTTCCCTTTTGCTGTCGGATTAACGGGGTATTGGTGACCGCTCCCTGAAACGGGGCAAGGCCGGAGTAGCTTCCGATCTGGTCCGGAACGAAGCGGCCGATCCTGTTTTCAGGCATG
>JAQIBO010000226.1 GCA_027859055.1 Spirochaeta sp. | reverse complement strand
ATTCAAAATATTTGGAAAGTGCACTCGTCAAAAGTCACAAAAAAAGAGCTTGAACTGCTTGATGCCAAGTGGGAAGAAGATCGGGCGAAATATCTGCAACTAACTGGTAGCCAGCGGCCGATTGCCGCTCTGGCCGGAGATTATTTTGGGAAGCTGAAAAAAATTCTCTTGAGGTCAAAATGGCAATATTCTGAAATTGACCAGATCTTAGTTGATGACGACAAACAAGAAAACGTCAAAAACACAAGGAATAAGCTAGAATTCCTGATGAACTTAGGTGTGGTAAGCTCGTACGATGATAAAATTGTTCATATCAATCCGCACCAAAAAGAGGATTATCGTAATCCTATCAAGCTTTTTGAACTCCTTCAGGAACATTTGGGAATTACGCTCTAAACCTGCCGGGTGTTCCGCGATAAACCTGCCACCTATTCCGGGGAAAACCTGCCGGGTGTTCCATGGCAACCCTGCCACTTTTTGGCAGTCACCGGAACGGGTGGCAGGTTTGTTCCGGAATGGAGATGTGCATCCTCGCAAGATGTGTTGGAACTCGTCATCGTAGTCGATGAGGAGGCACCGAATGCCGAAAGCGAGGATCAGCATGAGCAAGATACGAGAGATCATTCGGTTGAACGAGGATGCCGGATTGTCGATCCGGCAGATCAGTCGGGCGTTAGCCGTGTCCCGACCGGTCGTGACGGAATATCTGAAACAGGCCAAGAACGCGGAATTGAAATGGGCGGAGGTGCAAACGATCAGCGACGACGAGTTGCTCGAACGGCTGCGGGATAGCGAAACGCGGCGCCATGACCCGAAATATGAAACCTAAACTCCCGGAAAAGTTATACCTACACGGATTCTGACCGGCTCACCATGAGCTAAATAACTGTACCACAGTGATTTATCTGTTTGACAACCTCTTGATACGTAGGTATAATAATACTAACCTACTGGGAGGGGTTTTGGCGTGGCTTCAATCGTTCGGCAGAATGTTGGTGGCAATACCTACCTGTACGAGTCCGTTTCGTACCGAAATGAAGAAGGGAAACCGCGAAATCGACGCATTCCAATCGGAAAGATCGATAAAAAGTCAGGGCGGCCGATCTATAAGCCCGAGTACATACGACGGATGGCCGAGGCCGGGACGCCCGTTGAATCGGTGGAATCAACACCGGAGTTCAGCGTTGAATACCTTCGGCGGTCAACGATGCTTAATACCGGGCTTGTCCATCTGCTCGGTGGGATCGCGGATCAAATCGGCCTTTCCGCCGTGCTCCGACAGGTCTTCCCGCACGATCACGAACAGATCTTTGCGCTGGCAACCTTCCTGTTTGCCTCGGGGGATCCGGTGTCGTACTGTGCCGAATGGATGGAGCGGAGCGACGTAGGAGAGCTCACGCCGATTGCGTCGCAACGCATCAGTGAGATCCTGATGCGGATTACCGACCGGGAGCGGCAGCTCTTCTTCGCCGAGTGGAACACCTGGCGCAGTGACCAGGAATACCTCGCGCTGGACATTACCAGCGTCTCGTCCTGGTCGCAGCTCATTGATGACGTTGAGTGGGGCTACAATCGTGACGGCGATTCCCTTGCTCAGATCAACCTGTGTATGCTCATGGGCGAACAGTCACGACTGCCGGTACGGATGACCGTGTATAACGGTAGCATCCGAGATGTCAGTACCCTCCGCACAACGATCGATCAGACAGTGCCGAAGGGTTCCGACCAGCCGGTAATGATCGTTATGGATAAGGGATTTGCGAGCAAAAAGAACGTCGATATGCTCCTTGCAACCCCACAAGTTCGGTTTTTAGTGGCATTACCGCTCACGATGTCGTTTACCAAGCGTCAGATTGATGCTGAGCGGAAGGATATCGACCGATTTGCCACGACTATTGTGACCGGATCGGAAACACTCCACGGCATTACGAAAGAACGGTCGTGGATGGGTGGGCGACGGGTTTCCGTCCACGTCTACTACAACGAGGTGAAAGCTACTGCCACCCGGAACCGGTTGTACGGTCGTGTGCAGCAATTGGTTGAAGCCGCTGAAAACGATCCGGAAGATGGAAAGCTGCAGGATCAGTTCAAACGGTATCTGATCATCCGGAAATCGAGCAACGACCCACGTGGGCACACGATCACCGTTCGAGAAGACGTCATTGCCGATGAGCTCGCCTACGCCGGGTGGCTGGTGCTTGTCGGGAACCAAATTGAAAACGCTGCTGAAGCGATCCGGATCTACCGTGACAAGGATGTAGTTGAAAAAGGCTTCTTGCGGCTAAAACATAGCCTTGGTCTTGATCGACTTCGGGTTCACTCACAGGAGGCGATGGAGAGCAAGGTCTTCGTCGGCTTCCTGGCGCTGATCCTGAGCGCCCACGTTCACCGGATTATGAGTGACCACAACCTCTATCGATCCATGACGATCAAGGATCTCATCCGGACAATGGAAAAGCTCAGGACGCAGATAGTGGACGGTCGGCGTATTCTGTTCCCTCTCACGAAGCGGCAGAAACAGATCTGCGCCGCCTTCGGAATCTCCCCGCCGGCGTAGGTATAATTTCGGCGGGAAATTAGGATGAAACCCTTATGAACAGGATGCCGGAGATGATTACGGAATTGGGGCGACAGCGCGGTCGCATGGGCGTGGTGACCCGGCAGATCTTGTGGGAAGAATATATCGGTGAGCATCCCGACGGATATCAGTATTCCCAGTTCTGCCATTACATGAACGTGTATACCGAGGATTCTGAGATCTCGATGCACCTCCACCATGAGCCGGGGGAGAAGATGTTCCTCGACTATGCCGGCAAGCCGCCGTTCATCGTCGACGCGAAGACGGAGACCCACATTCCCATTGAACTGTACGTAGCGGTGTTTCCCTCAGGTGGTCTCATCTACACAGAAGCCACGCTATCGCAGGACACGGAACACACGATTCGCGGTACGATGCACGCGATGGAGTACGCCGGTGGTGCTCCAAAAATCCTGGTGCCGGACAATTTGAAGGCGGCGGTGGATAGGCCGAGCCGATACGAACCAGGCATAAACGTCTCGTTCGACATGTTCAGTCAATATTACGGGTGCGCCGTAGTCCCTGCGCGGGTCAGGAAACCGAAGGATAAGGCCCTGGTGGAAGCGGCCGTGCAGTTGGTCTATACCCGTGTGCTCGCTCCATTGCGGAATCAGACGTTTGCAACCGTTGACGAGCTGAATGCCGCGATGTGGGAAAAACTGGACCTGCTGAACGCCCGTCCAATGCAGAAAATCAAGATCAGCCGAACGGAGCGGTTTAATGCGATTGAGAAAGAGCGTCTTCGCCCGCTGCCGGGTGAACCGTATGAAATTCGGCTGTATACGAAGCCGATCACCGTACAGAAGAACTATCACGTCTTCTTTCCGGAAGACAAACACTACTACAGCGTTCCTGCCGATTATCGTGGACTAAAAGTGCGTATCTCATACACTCACAGAGAGATAGAGATCTACCACAAGAACGTACGGATCGCCTTTCATCGTCGCGAAACCGGGAAACACCAGTACACGACCAATCGTGACCATATGACACCGGAACACCGATTCCACGATGAGCTGGGGCCGGAGAAACTCGTCTCTTGGGCGGCAGATATCGGCCCGGAGACCAAACGGTGCATCCAGGCGGTCATAGATACCCGAGAGGTACCACAACAAGCGTTTCGAAGCTGCCTGGGCATTCTGAATCTCCCAAAGAAGTACTCTCGCGCTCGGCTGGAGGCGGCGTGTCGCCGAGCAAATGAGATCGGGGTACCAACCTACGGGAATCTCAAACGGATTCTGGAGCGAGGACTCGACATATCGGGGATGGAATCGGGCGAAACCGCCCGCTCGATCCCTTCTCACGGCAATATTCGTGGCCGCGGCTCGTACCAGGGGCGAGGAGTGCGCACATGAACCATCAACAGACCGTTGAAACGCTGCGAACCCTCAAGCTTTCGGCTATGGCCGACGTATATGAAGCTTCCGTACGTGTTGGACCGAATGACGCTCCAACCACCGGCGAACTGATCGCGCGCATGGCCGAGGCCGAGTCAAACCTCAGACAGCGACGCAAGACCGATCGGCTGCTTCGGCAGGCCAGGTTGCGTATTCCTGCCAGCATCGATCGAATCGAGTTCAGCCCCGAGCGGAATCTCGATCGGGACACCATAGCGAATCTCACTACGATGCAATGGATTGAGCGCGGAGAGACAATCCTGATCACCGGACCAACCGGGGCGGGTAAAAGCTATCTCGCCTGCGCACTCGGACACGAGGCGTGCCTCCGGGGGATATCCACGCGGTACGTGCGGGCCACCAAACTGTTTCCTACTCTTCGGATGGCTCGGGCGGACGGCAGCTACTTCGATGAGATGAAGCGGTTCGCCAAGACCGGACTACTCATCATCGATGACTTTGGACTCACTCCCCTGAACTCAGATGACCGGTTGTCGCTTCTTGAACTGCTGGACGACCGTTACAACACAGCCGGTACGATCATCACCGGCCAAGTTCCCATCGGTGCGTGGCACGAGATCATCGGCGAACCAACGATTGCCGACGCGGTAATGGACCGCCTCGCCCACACGCCCTGGATATTTGAACTGAAAGGAGGGAGCAGACGGCGCCAAA
>JAQIBO010000103.1 GCA_027859055.1 Spirochaeta sp. | reverse complement strand
GGATTCGGGGGCACCCGGGGCGGTATGTCCGGAGGCGGCTTCGGTGGCGGCGGGTTCTCCGGCGGCGGCGGTGGCTTTGGCGGCGGAGGTGCCTCCGGAGGATGGTGATCGGACGCCTGAATCAACCGCGAGGTGGAATGATGCCACGGAGGCGTGATATGGTTCGAGGCACACAACACTTATGGACGACGTACAAATAATCGATACACAGACGCTGAAAGCAGCGATAGATGAGGGGCGCGCTCGGGTAGTTGAGGTCTTGATGCCCAAAGAGTACGAAAAAGGACACATACCCGGGGCGATTCATATCCATTTTGGTACGATCGGTGGCCGGGCCCGGGCGCTCTTCAACAAGGACGATCTCATCGTGACCTACTGCCATAACGAGAGATGCCGCGCCGGACGCATCGCCGCGGCAAAACTTCAGGCACTGGGCTACACCAGGGCGTACTACTACGCCGGGGGAAAAGACGGATGGACCGCTGCGGGGTATTCCCTCGAAGTCTCATCTCCTGACACCGAAGAAACGTAATTCGTTCGAAATTCCCTCGAAAATTCCGAGAAAACTGGTATACTGGACGCGCGTATGCTCTTCAATCCTGTCGTTGTCTCGTTTGATCTGTACTCCGCGCCGGTCGTTATCGTTGGTGTGTTGACAGCTCTGTTTGCCCTCTTCGTCGCGAGCAGAGTGCACTGGTCGCGGACGGGGGCCTGGTACCTGGCGTTCGCGGGCAGTGTGGGGTTGTACGCGATCGGGGTGGGCATTTCCTATGCAGTCACCACCCCGGAACAGGCGCTTCTCTGGGACCGTGTCGGCCATATCGGCGTCTCCTTTATGCCGTGGGCGTTTTTTGGCACCAGCCTTTCAATTCTCGGTGGCGGCGACCGCCGCACCCGCGTTCGCCAGGCGATGTTCGGCATCGCTCTCGTTCACGTGGTGCTGGTGTGGACAACCGATCTTATCCTGGTCGATAACTTTCGCGTCCGCTGGGGGTGGTTTTCCGAGTACGGCATCGTCGGCATCGGATTTCTCCTCTACTTTCTGGGTGTCCTCGCATTCGTGTTACGTCTCGCGATAAACCGCTACCGGGAGAGCCGCCAGCAACTCCACCGGCGGCGCATCACGTGGCAGATCGTTGCGATTGTCTGCGGAATCGCCGCAGGGGTGGATGTGCTTCCCGCTCTTGGCATTGCGGTATATCCGTTCGGGTACATCCCGATCGCCGTCTTTGTGGTGCTGACCGGTGTCGCGATTCTTCGGTACCGTATGGTGGACATCACCCCCGCTGTGGCAGGATCCACCATAATAAACACCCTGAGCAGTGCGCTGATCGCCGTGGACGCCGGCGGGATAATCCGGATCGCCAATACCCGCGCCCACGATATGCTCGGTCTTCCGGAAAACGCATTGATAAACCGCTCGGTTGCCGTCGCGTATAAAGAGGCGGCGCTGGTTTCTCTTATCGAGGAGAACCCCGTTCCGTTTCGGGACGTTGAAATCGCGTGGACGCGAAACGACGAGACAGACATCGTTGTCAGCGTATCCGCGTCGTACCTGCACGATTCCCGGAAGCAGGTGGTGGGGATCGTGTATATCGCCCACGACGTTTCGCGGCGCAAACGCGCCGAGCGGGAGCTGGAACGGCTGGCGATGCATGATGATCTCACCGGGCTCCCCAATCGCAAGCTCTTTTTTGACCGCTTTGAGGTAATGCTCCGCGGTGCGCGCCGGGATGGAACGATCGGCGGCCTGCTGTATATCGACCTCAACGGATTCAAGGCGATAAACGACCGCTGCGGCCATCAGGCAGGCGACGCGGTCCTGCGGGTCACCGCGCAGCGGTTGCGTTCTGCGATGCGTGAGGTAGACACGGTGGCGCGTATCGGCGGTGACGAGTTTGTGGTGCTGTGCCGGGAGGTGAGTACGACCGCTGATTTGGATGTGGTTATCTCAAAACTCCGGGAAACGCTGGACGCGGAGATCCAGCTGGAGCAGGGAACGGTGCACGTCGGCGCGTCTATCGGTACGGCGTTGTTCCCCGCCGAGGGGGAAGACCGGGACGAACTGCTTTCGCTGACGGACCGACGAATGTACCGCGACAAAGCCAGGTCATCCGGGTCACACGAGCAGAAGCTCCGCTGACGCAGCGTATCAGCCGCCGCGTTGTGCTCCGCGACCGGTTCGGGGCGGACCACCGGGGGCACCGGCTGCACCCGCGCCCCCGCGGCCTGACTCACGCAAAAACCGGGAGCCGTCGCGGCGCCCCGCTTTGCCGGGTCGCCCCGTACCGGAGCTGCCCTCTCCGGAAACCGAGGTTTCCGCGTCGGAGGATTCTTCTTCAGGTTCGGTTTCGGCGGCAGCTGCGGCGGCGCGCTCTTCCGCAGCCTGTTTCAGCGCGGCAGCCTCTGCAGCGCGGTCTTCATCGTAGTGGCAGTGCTTGTATTTTTTCCCGCTACCGCAATGGCACGGTTCGTTTCGTCCAAGTTTCATCGTGTATCCTTTGAGGCGGTATTTCTCCGCCTCGATGTTGAAAGAGTACACCCGGAAGCGGTGCTGGGCAAGCGCGCCTGGGTTCAGCGGCGTTTCTTTTCCGAACAGGGGACACAGATGAGCGCCTCCGGCACGTGCCGCAGCCGTTGCAGGGGAATCTCCTTCTGGCACCGGATGCACACGCCGTAGCTACCGTCTTCTATCCGTCCCAGGGCGTTTTTCAGCCGTTCCAGCTTGTGTTTGTTCTGTGCCAGGACGTGTTCGTTCACGCCTTTGTCGTTCAGCGCTTCCATGCGGGTGAGTCGTCCCAGGCTGACGCTCGGTTCGATCGCTTTGGTCTCATCGGCGAGATAATCAAACGAAGACTCTATCTCCGCGATCTGCTCCAGAATGAGCTGTTTCTGCGCCGCCAGTTGTTCGGTGGTCATGGCAGAGAGAATACGCCGCGCGGACAGGGATGAACAAGCCACCGCTTTGGCATGTGTCGGCTAATGCGGGACTTGAGAGATTCACTCCACCTGTTCACCAAACGCGCGGCGCACCTCGGCGTAGCTTTCCAGGTTACCGATGTCGTACCGCGCCTCGGAAAACCGAAACGCGTGGACCGGCACCTGTTTGATCAGCCAGGGAATCCAGCTCCCCGGGGCGTCCGCGTCGTGGCCCGCGGCGAGAAACTGCGGCAGGTGCTCCCGCAACGTGTCGGCGGTGTACGCGTAAAACGGCGGCACCGCCCAGGTGCTCCGTGGTTCCGGCGGCTTCTCCTGAAACGCGATCACGCGCCACGCGTCGTCCACTTCAACCACGCCGGTGCGCTGTAACCGCGCCCGGTCCGGCTGGTGGTGGGTGGTGATGCAGTCGGTACCGCACTCCCGAAAAAACGCGACAAATTCAGACAGAGAAAAGGCAAACAGGTTATCCCCGGCCAGGACGATCGCCGGACGAGCGTCGGTACCGTTACGCCGGCGGTGCTCTGCCGCCAGCGCCAGGTCCGCCAGGGCGCCGATGCGCGTTTCATTGGTGGTCGTACCGTCGTCCACGATCGAGATCGCCGCCGCACGGGGATGCGCGTTGCGCCACGCAGTGAAGTGGGAAAAAAAGCGCCGGTTGGTCACCACGATGATCTCACCGAGGTCGGGAACGGCGGTCGCTTTTTCCACCAGGTGATCGATTATCGGCTTTCCCGCCACCGGCAACAGCGGTTTGGGAGTGTCCCGGGTCAGCGGATAGAGGCGCGTGGCGTATCCGGCGGCCAGGATGATGCAGTCGGTCATACCGGAACGATCCGGGCGCCGTCGTCGGTTCGACCAAAAAAGACGCGGTACTGATCGCGGAACGCCGGATGTGCGGCGGGATAGGCGCGGTGAATCGCTTCAGCGATCTCCTCTTTGCGTGCGGGGTCAACAAGGCCGATGCATGCGCCGCGATACCCGGCACCGCTGAAGCGCGCACCGTGTACTCCGGGTGCGTCGCGGAGCGTTTCGTAGATCGTGATCAGTTCCGGACAGCCGCTTTCGTAGTTGAAGATCGAGCTTTCGCCGGAGGCAAACATCTGTGCGCCAAGGGTATCAATGTCCCCCTCCGCCCAGGCGCGGACCCCCGTCGCCACGCGGTCCAGTTCGGTAAAGAAATGATCCGCCCGCCGCCGGAAGCGCCCGGGAAGCGCGTCGCGGTGCGCCTCGTAGACCTCCCGCGGAACGTCCCGCAACGTGACCTCCCGAAACGAGGAGATCGGCAGGTCCCCAAGCTCCTGCAGCAGCCACGCCGCCACTTTGCATTCGTCGACGCGGTTGTTGTAGTCGGTCTTTATGAGGGTTGTGGAAATACCGGAATAGACGATCACGATCTCGAACTCCGGCATCTTCGGCGAACGCGGTACCAGTTCTGATTCGCCGGTCCGGCAATCCATATGCATCAGATAGCCGTCGCGGCTCAAGATGTTGGCGGACTGATCGAGGATGCCGTTGTTGAGCCCGATAAACTCCCGTTCCACCCAGTGGCTGAACTGAATCAGTTCGTCCGGGGCGATCTGCAGGTCGTTGACCCGGGCGAGAGCCATCAGGTAGGCGGTGGTCACCGCTGCGGAGGAGCTGAGCCCGCCAATCGGCAGTTTGCCCTGTACGACCGCGTTGATGCCCGTTGCAAGCTTGAAGCGGTTCTGCAAAGAAAGCACCGCGCCGCGGAGGTAATTGCCCCAGTAGGTCGGAATCATCGGCGGTACCTGGTCCAGGTGAAAGTACTCCTCGTCGGGGAAATCCAGGCTCTGGACGCGGACGTACCCGTCCGGGTTGGGCCCAAAGGCGAGGTCCACACTCTCGTCGAGGGCGAGGCCGGTGACGATCCCGTCCTGGTGGTCCACGTGGGCGCCAAGCGGGCAGATCCGCAGTGGTGAGCGGACAACCTCGCGGGCGGGGTGTTCGTATTTGTCCTGAAAGGTATCGAGTAGCTGTTCCATAGTGTGCGCCAAACTGTACCGCAGCGTGGGGGTGCGCGCAAGACAGCACCGCCGGTGACAAAGCAAAGTGGGTGACCAGAACAAATTAATAGTTTTAAAAGGTATTTTAATATCGATAATTTGACACCTATACAAAGCGGGTCTACGATTGTCTGTAGCCGAGTCTTTTGCTGGGCACCATGGTAGAGCACCGGAATCGGCGCGACTTGTCTGTTCAAGGAGTTGCGTATGTCTCAGATCGTTCCTGATCTCCCCTCTCACGAAGAAGTAGTTACCACAACGCATGAAGTCATCGCCCGGTATCGCGAGACGGCGGGCGGTCTGATCCCGGTCCTGCAGCGCCTTCAGCAGCACTTCGGGTATCTTCCGGAGGCGGCGCTCCGCACCGTTTCTCAGGAGATGTCGATCCCCTACAGCGAGGTTGCCGGGGTGGTCACCTTTTACTCCTATTTCACAACCGTACCCCGTGGCCTGCACACCGTCCGTGTGTGCCTCGGTACCGCCTGCTACGTCCGCGGCGGCAAAGAGGTCCTCGAGGCGATCACGCGCGAACTGGGAATCGGCGTGGGTGAGACGACGGAAGACCGCGTGTTCACCCTTGAGATCGGCCGCTGTTTCGGTGCGTGCGGGCTTGCCCCGGTCGTTATGATCGACGACACCGTCCACCAACGTGTCGGGGCGGCGTGTGTCAAACAGATCATCGATCAGTATCGCGTCGACGTTGAAGTCGACGAGGAGGTGACGGTATGAACGAGCTCAAACGACTGCATTCACCAGACGACTTCAGAGAGCTGGTCACACAGATAGATTCAGACCGCGAGCGAGCTGCCGATACCCGCAGCATCCGCATCTGTTACGGCGGCGGGTGCCTTGCCTCCGGTGCGTGCGAACTCCGCGACGCGCTGCAGACAGCGGCGGAGCGCGCAGAGATTGACCTTACGATCCGCCCGAGCGGGTGCATGGGACCGTGTGCCGCGGGGCCGGTCATCTCGGTGGACCCGGAGCGCGTCTTCTACGAGGGGGTGCGCCCGGAGGACGCTGCGGAGATCGTGGAAAAACACCTGGTCGGCGGAACGCCGCTCACCCGCCTCCTGCACCGCAACCGCGCCGACGGCGAGATCGCGGCGGTGGAGGACGACGTCGACTTTTTTGAGGCTCAGACCCGCGTTGTTCTGAAGAACTGCGGAAGCGTCGACCCCGAGGAAATTGCAAGTGCCCTTGGTGCCGGCGCGTACGTCGGCCTGGTCACCGCCCTCACGGAAAGCACTCCCGAGACGGTGGTCGAGACGATGCTTGAGGCGGGACTCCGCGGCCGCGGTGGTGCCGGCTTTCCCACCGGCATAAAGTGGCAGGCCGCCGCCCAGGCGCCGGGACCGGAAAAATACGTCCTGTGCAACGCCGATGAAGGGGACCCCGGTGCGTTCATGGACCGCAGCGTTCTGGAGGGCGACCCGCACACCCTGATCGAGGGAATGGCGCTGGCCGCCTATGCGGTCGGCGCACAACGCGGCTACGTCTACGTCCGGGCGGAATACCCGCTGGCGGTGGAACGGCTTGAACGGGCGATAGAGCAGGCACGGACGATGGGGCTTCTCGGTGAGGGAATCCTCGGGACCGAGTTCTCATTTGATCTGGATATCCGCATGGGAAGCGGCGCGTTCGTCTGCGGCGAGGAGACCGCCCTGATACACAGCATAGAGGGCAAGCGCGGTGAACCGCGTCCGCGTCCACCGTTTCCCGCGCAATCGGGGCTGTGGGGCAAGCCGACGCTTCTCAACAACGTGGAGACCTACGCCAACGTACCGCCGATTATCAGAAACGGTGCCCAGTGGTTTCGCGGGATCGGCACCGCCGATTCTCCCGGGACAAAGGTGTTTGCCCTCGCCGGATCGGTGGTGAACACCGGCCTGGTAGAGGTTCCGATCGGGACGCCCCTGGGCGAACTGATCTACGACATCGGTGGCGGCATTCGCAACGGCAAGGAGTTCAAGGCGGCGCAAATCGGTGGTCCCTCCGGCGGCTGTATTCCCCGGGAGTTCCTTAACGTTCCGCTGGACTACGCGGAGCTCAACAAGCTCGGTGCGATCATGGGGTCCGGTGGACTTATCGTCATGGACGAGGACGCGTGCATGGTCGACGTCGCCCGGTTTTTCCTGGAGTTTGTCCAGGAGGAGTCGTGCGGAAAATGCGCCCCCTGTCGCGTAGGAACCAAACGGATGCTGGAAATCCTGGAACGGATTTGCGACGGCCACGGTGAAGACGGCGATATCGAACAGCTGGAGCAGCTTGGCGAACATATTCGCGACACCGCGCTGTGCGGACTCGGTCAGACCGCGCCCAATCCGGTGCTTTCAACGATTCGTCACTTTCGCCACGAGTACGAGGAGCATATCCGCGACCACCACTGTGCCGCCGGGGTGTGTCCGGGGCTGGTGCGCGCGCCCTGTCAGTCCGGGTGTCCCGCCGGGGTTGATATCCCCGGATTTGTGAGTCTCGTCGGGGAAAAACGGTACGCCGAGGCGCTCCGCCGACACCGCAACCGCAATCCCTTTGCCGCGGTGTGCGCCCGCGTCTGCTTTCATACCTGCGAGGACAAGTGCCGCCGCGCATCTATGGATGCGCCGGTCTCCATCCGGGCGGTGAAACGGTTTATGGCCGACCAGGAGGTGACGCTGCAACTCCCGGAGGTCAGGGAAAGCGAGGATAATGCACGGCGAAAGGTGGCGATCGTCGGGGCCGGGCCGGCAGGCCTTTCCTGCGCATATTTCCTCGCCCGCCGGGGGTACCGGCCGGTCGTCTACGAGGCGGGACCGCGCCCGGGGGGCATGCTGGTACAGACGATTCCGGAGTACCGGCTTCCCCGGGAAACGCTTGCTCTCGAAATTCGGATGATCGAGCAGATGGGCGTGGAAATTCGCACCGGCCGCGCCCTGGGGACCGATTTCACCCTTTCCGACCTGCGTGGTGAGGGCTACGAAGCGGTGTACCTCGCGGTTGGGGCGCCGGAGTGTCTTGGAATGGGTATTCCCGGTGAGGACGCCAAAAACGTCGTCCACGCGATCGATTTTCTCAAACAGTACAACATTCGCGGTTCCGTCCCGGTGGGGAAAAACGTGCTTGTCATCGGCGGGGGAAACGCCGCGATCGACGCGGCGCGGACCGCGGTGCGCCTCGGTGCGCACGCGAAGGTGATCTACCGGCGTACCCGGGAACAGATGCCTGCGTATGCGGAAGAGATCGACCAGGCGCTCCTGGAGGGCGTGGGCCTTGATACGCTCACCCAGCCGATGGAGATCGTTACCGACGAAAACGGTGCGGCGACCGGCGTTCGCTGTTCCACGATGACTCTGGGCGAGTTTGACCGCAGTGGCCGCCGACGTCCCCGTGCGGCGGACGACGAAGAGTTCTTTGAAGAGGCGGACCAGGTGATCGTGGCGATTGGTCAGAAACTGGACGTCCCCCACATCACCCGCGATGTCGAACTGGAACCGAATGCGGCGGGGTTTGTTCACGCCGATCCGACTACCGCAGCTACGGCGGTGGAGTGGCTCTTTGCCGGGGGCGACGCCGCCTCCGGTCCCTCCAGCGTCATCCGCGCGATCGCGGCGGGGGAGCGCGGCGCCTACGGAATAGACCTGCACCTGACCGGCGCGGACCACGCGTTCTGGCGGGAACCGCAACCGATTGATACCGCCTACGATCCCTCCGCAGACCCCGCGCCGTACGCGCGGGAACCGCTCCCCACCATTCCGGCGGAACGGCGGCGGCGCACCTTTGCGGAGGTGGAACAGCCGTGGTGCGAGGCGGTTGCGCTGCGGCAGGCAAAACGGTGCCTGCGCTGCGACTACGGAAAAGCGATCGCCGGAAACGGCTACGGAAACGGGAAGGAGGAGATCAATGCCTGACATCACGATCAACGGAAAAGCGGTTCACGCCGCCGCGGACGCAACGGTCCTCGACGCCGCTCTTGAGGCGGGGTTTCACATTCCGACGCTCTGTTACCTCCACGGACACGAGGCACTTGGCGCGTGTCGCGTGTGCACCGTCGAAGTTGAAGGGGCCCGAAATCTGGCGGCGGCGTGCGCCACCCCGGTTCGCGACGGGATGAGTATTTCTACCAACAGTCGCCGCGTCCGGGAGGCGCGCAAGACGGTGGTGCAACTGTTGCTGAGTGAGCACGACGGTGACTGCAAGTACTGCGACCGCGCCGACGACTGCGAGCTCAAAGAGCTTGCCTACCTCACCGGCGTCCGGGAGCTTCCCTTTTCGGGGGCCAAACCGGAGGCGCATCCGGACCGAACCACCGCGGCGCTTTCCCGGGACCCGGCAAAGTGCATTAAGTGTCGTCGCTGCGTTACCGCGTGCAACACGATTCAGAACGTCGGGGCGCTCTTTCCGCAGTACCGCGGATACCAGACGCAAATCGCTCCCGCCTTCGCCCACGATCTGGCGACGGTGGCGTGCGTTCAGTGCGGCCAGTGTGTCGCGGTCTGTCCCACCAGCGCCATTACCGAGGTGCGCCACATCGACGGCGTCCTCCACGCCCTTGAGGACCCCGCCCAAACGGTGGTGGTCCAGACCGCCCCGGCGATCCGGGCCGCTCTGGGAGAGGAGTTCGGCTACCCGCCGGGAACGCTGGTGACCGGCAAGATGATTACCGCCCTTCGCGACCTCGGGTTCGACCGCGTATTTGACACCAACTTCACCGCGGATCTGACAATTCTGGAGGAGGGCAGCGAGCTGCTCACCCGTCTCAAGCGCGCCCTGGTGAACGGCGAGGAGGTGGCGCTGCCCCAGTTCACCAGCTGTTCCCCCGGGTGGATCAACTTTGCCGAGTACTTTTACCCGGACATCCTGGACCACATCTCCAGCTGCAAATCGCCGCAACAGATGTTCGGGGCGCTTGCCAAGACGTACCTCGCCGATCAACTCGGCGTTCCGGCGGACCGGATCACCGTTGTCTCGGTCATGCCCTGCACCGCCAAGAAGTTTGAGGCGCAGCGTCCGGAGATGAGCGACAGCGGCGTTACCGACGTCGACTATGTACTGACCACCCGGGAGCTGGCACAGCTGATCAAGGGCAGTGGAATCGATCTGCCGTCCCTGAATGACGGCGAGATGGACACGCCCCTGGGACTGTCTTCGGGGGCCGCGGATATCTTTGCCAATACCGGCGGCGTGATGGAGGCGGCGCTGCGCACCGTTCACGAGCTGGTGACCGGACGCCCGTTGCCGGGGGAATCGTTGCACGTGCGGGAGATCGCCGGTCTGGAAGGGGTAAAGGAAGCGGCGGTCACCGTTACCGGTGCCGTGGAGGAGTGGTCGTTTCTGGAAGGTGTGGAGGTGCGCGTCGCCGTGGCCCACGGACTTGGCAACGCCACCAAATTGCTTCAGCGGATTAAAAGCGGCGAGGCAACGTACCACTTCGTTGAGGTGATGACGTGCCCCGGTGGGTGTATCGGCGGCGGCGGCCAGCCGCGCTTCACCACCGACGCGGTGCGGGAAGCGCGCATCGCCGCGATTTACCGCGAGGACGAGGGTAAGCCGGTGCGTACCTCCCATACCAACCCCGCGGTTCGGGAGCTGTACGAGACCTACCTCGGAGCCCCGCTGGGCGAGCGGTCGCACCACTTGTTGCACACCCGCTACGCCCATCGGATAACGGGGGGCTGAGCGGGGGGCGACGCCCCCTACTGCCGGCCCCGCCTTGCGCGAGGCCGGGGCCCCGGCCTACGCCGTGGGCCGCACAAACCCGAGGATCAGCTGCTGCCCGTCCCGCAGCACGCGGAACTGCACCTCTTCCTCATCAACCCGGGACAACACCGTGTAAAAATCGTGTATTGTCTCGATTCGGCGTCCGTTGATCGCCTGGATCACGTCGCCCCGGCGAATTCCACTCTGCCGGGCGCGACTCTCGCCGGCCACTCCGGCCACGATCACACCGTCGGTGTTGTCGGACAACTCAAGTTGCCCGCGAATCTGTTCGGTTATCGGCGCGACGGACATGCCCGGCCACAGCGTGGCGTCCGCCAGGGCGGTGTCGTCGCGGCGCCCGGTCTTGACGGTAATCGTCTGTTGTTCGCCGTTGCGTATCACCTCAAACGGGACCGAATCGCCGGGGGTCAGCCCCGCCACGTTTCGCACCAGTTCGTTGCTGTTGCTGATCGGTGTACCGTTCACCGCGATGATCAGATCTCCCGGCCGGATTCCCGATCGGGCCGCCGGGGAGTCGTCGTAAATCGCCGAAACAAACGCGCCGCGCGTATCCTCCGGATCGATCTGCGCTCCCGGGGATCCCAGGAACTCTCCTGCCGTCTCACTGTCGAGGGTGGAGACCTGAACACCCAGCCACGAGTAGGCGACCTCGCCGGTCTCAATGAAATCGGTAATCGCCCGACGCGCGTTGTTGACCGGAATCGCAAAGCCAAGGCCGATGCTGCCGCCGCTGTTTGAAGCGATCCACGTGTTGATACCGACGACTTCACCGTCCAGATTGACGAGGGCCCCGCCTGAGTTGCCGCGGTTGATCGCCGCATCGGTCTGAATATAGTCGGTAACCCCGCTCATCCCGGCCTGGCCATTGGCGGAACGTGCCGTGGCGCTGACGATTCCCGCGGTAATTGAGGACTGAAAGCCCAGCGGATTACCCACGGCAAACACCCAGTCACCCGCCTGGAGAGAATCGGAGTTTCCCAGACGGGCAATCGGTACTTCCCCGTGCGTTTCAAAGGACAGCATCGCCAGGTCGATCAGTTCATCACCGCCGACAAGCTCCCCATCGAATGAACGACCGTCGTTAAGGACCACTTCGATCTCGTCGGCTTCACCGGCAACGTGGTTGTTGGTAAGGACATACACGGTATCTCCTTCACGCCCGACGATGACGCCGGAACCCATGCCGCGCATTTCGCGTTCCTGTTCCCGCGGTTGTGCCTGTCGGGGATCCCCAAAGAAAAACTCAAACGGATTGGGCCGCGTCTGCCGGGTGACGCGGTTTACCACGTTGATTTCGGCAACCACCGGGAGCGTTTCCGCGCTGACCCGGCGAAACTGTTCCTGAAACGAACGCGCCACGGCGCTCGAGTCATCCGCCGAATACGCCGCCGGTGTACCGGCTTGCGTATCCGACGCAAGGATATGTTCCGCCTGGGATCCTCCCGCGGCTGTCAGGTTTGCCGTTTCGGACCCGCCGGCCAGTCCGGCGCCGAGCATGCCGCCGCCGATGCCAAGCGCGAGCACCAACGCTCCGGTTATCACATTTCTCAGAACGAACGATTTTCGTGTCTTCATATACCTGCCTCCTGCCATTTTCTGTACATGCTGTAAGATGCCCCCGCGAGTTTTCAGGAACGTTTCCGGCGGATTACACTTTTGTAAGATCATCGTTCGATTTCACTGTTCGTGCCGGTGTCGGTCTGCTATATTCCTCTTTGTGTTGAAAAAGACGAGTCCGTCGGCGCGCATACGCCTCAGAGAGGACTACCAGCTCTCACTGGTGTCCCTCGTTGCTGCGCTCACGGTAGTGGTGGTGACACCATTTGCCGTTGTCCGCTTCGTCCAGGGCTTCATTCTCGTTGGGGTGATCGATACCGTCGTGGTTGCTGCGGGCGCGTTTGCCGGAGTATACGCGTGGCTTTCCGGCAAGACACGCGTACCGTCCATCATCATCTCCATTATTTTGCCGATCGCCGTTATCATGTTGGCCTACGTTCTGGGCGTTCTCGGCGCGATCTGGGTATTTCCGGTGATCCTGTTCGTGTTTTATCTCGTTCCGCCGCTGTTCGCCCTTGCGGTCATGGCGGTTACGATCACATCTTTCGTTGCCCAGGAGTTTCTGACGACGTGGAGCATCTTTGGTTCCCCCCTGGAAATGATCTCCTTTTTCAGTGCCCTTCTGATCGCGGCGGTGTTCAGTTTCGTATTTGCCGTCCGGGCGAATCGGCAGCGCGAGCAGCTCACCCGGTGGGCGATTCGCGACTCCCTGACCGGACTGTATAACCGCCGCCATCTCGACGAGGAGCTGCAGATCGCGCTTGCAAACCGTGAACGCCACGGAACCGGGTACGGGTTGCTGATCTTTGACGTTGACCATTTCAAGGATATTAACGATCGCGGTGGCCACGCTACGGGGGATCGCCTGCTTCGGGAGCTGGCCGCGCTGATTCGCGAGATGATTCGAACCAGTGACCGAGCGTTTCGCTACGGTGGTGACGAGTTTGTGATTTTGTGTCCGGAGACCGATCTTCCCGGTCTTATGCGTATTGCGGATACGCTGGTTGCCTCTGTGCCCCGGCGAATACAGTGGAACGGAACCCCCGTATCGATCTCTTTGGGCGGCGCCACGCTTCGTCCGGACGATTCGCGGGACAGCTGGAACACCCGTGCCGACCGGCGGTTGTACCATGCGAAGGATCGCGGCCGGAACCGCGCCGTTGTCGACAGATAGATGACCGACAGCCTTGACGAGGCGAGTGCACGCGCTACAATTTGAAACATCGAGGAGTTTCCATGTTAGACGATGCTCTCAGGGAGACGCTGTTCGCCTATGCCCGCTCCCCGCGGAACGGATCACTGAGCGAGGACTATACTCATTCCGCCGTTAGTACGAACTCCGGGTGTGGCGACCGGGTGGAACTCCGCCTGACGGTGATCGATGACCGCATTATCGTCAGTTCATTTGCCGTTGAGGGATGCGCGTTGTGCACCGCCTCCGCGGCGCTGCTGGACGACCTGATCGTCGGCATGCGTACGACAACCGCAGAGCCGATCGGCCCGCTCTTTGCCGCGGCACTGGAGACCGACCCGGACCGTGAGGTCACCGAATGGCCGATGGGCCTCGAAGAGCTGGCGATTTTTGATCCGATCCGCGCCAATCCGGCGCGTCGTGGCTGTGTCCTGCTTCCCTGGGAGGCGCTGAACGCGGCGCTGGCCTCCGAACAGATCGAATGAACGGCTTTCCTCGAGGCCCACTGGTAACTGTTCTCTTTCTCTATCTTACCGCGATCGTCCTGTACCAGATCGCCCCGGCGGATACCGTAACGCAAGAGTTCTGGGAGGTTTGGAGTACTCAGGTCACGGCACTGCTTCTTGTCTCGCTTATCGCCGGGGCGGTAGCGCTCCGGATCAGAACCGGTCCGATCCGCGCCACGATCGTCGGCGCCCAGATCGCGATTTTTGCGCTGGGCGTCTACGGGGAAGCGGCGTTTTCCATCGCGCTTTTCGCGTGGGGTGCCGCGCTGATCGTGCAGACGTTTGTGCTGGTTTCCTACCGCACGGCGATCGTTCTTTCCACCGTCATGATTGCCACGGCGATCTTTCTTCCGCGGGCGGATACGGTCTGGAACGTCGCCGTTGCGGATCGTCAGGCGGTTGATATTGTCGCCGGGCTCACGTTTTTCGGTCTTGTTCTGTACCTGACCGCGACGTCCACCGCGTCTATGCGCCGGGCGGAGGAGTACCTGCAAAGCCGCGAACAGCTTCGCGACTCCCTCCTGCAACTCACCACCGCCAACGTCGGTTTTCAGAATTACGCGGTCGCCGCGGAAAAACGGGGCACCGAGGAGGAGCGTCAACGGATCACCCGGGAAATCCACGACACCGTCGGATACACCCTGACCAACATCATCATGATGACCAAGGCCTCCGAAGAGTTGATCGACCGCGACCACCAGACCCTGCGGAACCTGCTCGGTGAGGCGCGCGGCCAGTGCCAGGATGCGCTGGTGGAAACGCGGCGGACCTTGCGGCAACTTCGTTCGATACAAACGCCGGAGGTCGATTTTCCCAACCAGGTGTGGAAGACGGTGCACACCTTTGAGATAGCGACGGGGATTGACGTCCAATTGGAGTTTCGTAACCTTCCACCGGTGCGCAACACCGATGTACGCTCGGTACTGCACCGAACCGTGCAGGAAGGATTGACGAATGCGTTCCGACATGGGCAGGCGACTCACGTAGCCGTGCTGTTCTGGTACGACGGGACGGGGATCTCGGTTATAGTGCGGGACAACGGCGTAGGGAATCCCTCGTTTCATGAGGATATCGGGATTCACGGGATGCGTGAACGATTTGCGCCGTTGGGGGGCGTGGTGCACGCGGAATCGCTTGCTGGTGGTGGATTCGAGGTAAGAGGATGGGTTCCGAATTGAGAGTGCTTCTGGTGGATGATCAGCGCCTGTTTGTGGAGAGCCTGCGCGTGTTTATGAACACCCGCGCCCAGGATCTGAGCGTTGTGGGAGTTGCCTATAACGGGACCGACGGTGTGGCGATGGCGGAGAAGCTGAAACCGGATCTGGTCGTGATGGACGTGCGGATGCCGGGAATGGACGGCGTCGAGGCAAGCAGAATTCTCGCGGAGCGGATGCCCTCAACGCGGGTCCTCATGTTGACCACTTTTGATGACGATTCTTACGTGTTTGAGGCGCTCAAGAACGGCGCCGTCGGCTATCTGCTCAAGGACCTGGACCCGGCGGAACTGGTGGAGGCGATGCGCGCGGCGATTTCCGGGAGTGTGCAGATATCTCCACAGATCGCAACGCGACTGGTCTCGGCGGTGTCGTCGTACGGTGATCGGTCGCCTGTCGGGGAACGGGCCGGTGACCCCGGGCGCTCCGAGTCCACCGCGCCCTCAGGGCCCCGCGAAACCGGTGATCACAACGCCGACGTCATGGGCGGCGACCTCGCCGAAGCGGGGACGGAGGTTAACGGGACCGCCGACGAGTACTGGGAGCTCCTGAGTCGCCGTGAACGGGAGATCGTACCGCTGATCGCCCGTGGCCTCGACAATCACGAGATCGCCGAGGAACTCAATCTTGCTCAGCAGACGGTAAAAAACCACCTCAGCACGATCTACGAAAAGCTTGAAACCCACAGTCGGGTACACCTGATCCGCCGCTGCCGCTCGTTTGGGTGGGAACACCGCAGCACCTGATTTCAAAACCGGTACCAAAGTACCGGGTCCCCGGGGCTGCGCGGCAAATCGGTACAAAAGACGGTACTTTCCTCACTTGCGGGCGGGAAATTTCGCCGGGACAATGAAAGCAGATTTATTCAAGGAGGTGCAGAGATGCATTTTACCAAGAGAGTAGGCTTTATTCTCATCGCTCTGACGGTGGCCGTATTTGTCGCGTTCCCCTCGGGGCAGGAAGAAGCCGAAGACGGTGTTGTAGAACTGACCGTGTGGTTCGGCCGGGAGAATTTCATTCCCGATGGCGGGTTTGACGAATTTCACGAGATGTACCCGAATATCCGCGTCAACGCCGATGTTATCCCCCTGGAGCAGGCGCTGACTGAAGCGTCCACCGCTCTGAGCGCCGGCGAGGGTCCCGATCTTCTGCAAACCGACTCGCGCCGTATTCCGCCGCTGGTTGAGGCGGGGTTGTTGTATCCGATGGGCCAACAGCTCGACCGCTGGGAACAGGAAGACCCTGACAGCTACAACAACATTTCCGATGCCGGATGGAGCCACGCAACGTACGGTGGCGCCCGCTACGGTGTTGCAATCTACTCGGGACCGTTTAACCACGTGTACCGAACAGACTGGCTCGAGGAAGCCGGCCTCGAGGTTCCCGAAACGTGGGAAGAGATGCTTGACGTGGCCCGCGCGCTCAATAATCCCCCCAGCCGACGCGGCTATGCGATTCGCGACGCGGGAACCACCGTGTGGTTTTCCTCGCATTACATGGCGATGGGTGGAACCTATGACCGCAACAACGTGATCCAGCTTGACTCGGAGGCGGGAATTTACGCCCTCGAGTTCTATCAGACCCTCGTCGACGAAGGCCTTGTGAGTGATGACGTCCTTGCATGGGGCTCCGGAGATATGCGTGCGGCGTTTATCACCGGCCGCGCCGCCCAGGCGCCGATCGGCAACAACATCTTCCCGAACATCCAGGAAGAACTGACCTACGGGGAAGAGTGGGGTGCCGTACCGCCGCTGTACCGCGAAGGTGCCGAGGATGAATACCAGTACGCATCCCTTGGCTGGCCGATGGTCGCAACCGTTGCGACGGAACATCCTGAAGAAGTAGGACTCGTTCTGCAATATCTGGCGCAGCACGAGCAGGCGATGAGCGTTGCCCGTCGCTACCAGCCCACGACGGTGATGTCCGTGTGGGATGACCCGGATTACCTTGCGGAGCAGCCCTGGGCTGCAGATTTTGCGGGGCCGCTGCGGGAAATGACCCCCACGCCTCCCAACCTCTACATCACCCAGATGGATCAGATCGTTCTGGATGCACTGGGCGAGGTCATGAGTGACCCCAGCGCCGATCCGGCGGAAGTTGCCGCGCGTTACCAGCGACAACTGGACCAACTGTTCGATTGATCGATTGAAATCGGTGTTCGTCCCCGGGGGTATCCTCCGGCGGGCGGGCACCTGCCTTCAGGGAGTTCACCGGAATGAAATCAGCATTTGCCTTTGATACTGTGTACTGGCGGAAACGTCTGTTACCGTACATGCTCGCATTGCCGTCAACAATCATCGTTATGGGTGTTCTTGGCTATGCAATTCTTGTCGCATTGAAAGACTCCCTCCACAAGTACGCGATGCTCGCAACGACGGGCACGTTTGTCGGTCTGGACAATTACGTTAATCTGTTTCAGACCCCCCATTTTCAGGCGTCTATTGTTCGAACGTTCGTGTTTGTGTTTGGAACCGTCGCGCTGGGCCTGCTTTTGTCCTTTGTTCTGGCGATGGCGCTGTTTAATCTGAGTGAAAAGGCGCGGGTGTTTCGTACGATCACCCTGGTACCGTATCTGATCTCCGGGGTTGCCGCAGCGGTGGTCTGGCGGTTTCTGTTCAACAGTGACGCCGGGTTTATCAATCTCATTCTGATAACTGCCGGTCTGGATCCGGTACAGTGGCTCAGCGATCAGACCAACGCGCTTATCGTCGTCACGCTGGCAAATACATGGAAGATATTTCCGATGTCGACCCTGTTATTGCTGGCGGGACTGCAGGTTATCGACAAGGACATTTATGACGCCTCCATCGTGGATGGCGCCTCGTCCCGGCAGGTGTTTATGTACATCACCCTGCCGCTATTAAGCAGTTACCTTGCCACCAGTCTGATCTGGCTGACCTTTGCGAGCTTCAACATGTTCGCGATTATCTATCCCCTGACCGGTGGCGGTCCGGTGCGTGCAACCGAGGTAATGGCGTTGTACATGTACCGGCTGGCGTTTGGTGAGCTCAACTTTTCCTCCGCCTCGGCGGTGATGGTGATTCTGTTGAGCCTCAATCTGATGTTCAGCCTGATCTTTATTCGATTGTTCCGGAATCGGACGTAGGGAGTTCGCGATGAAAACACTGCCCAATACTGATGTGCTGAAGGCGAGTCAACCGGCGTTCCGGCGCCGGGGCCGTATTCTCTCGTGGATCGCGATCGGATTTATGTTGATCTGGCTTCTGCTGCCGATCTTCTGGACGGTAATGTCCACGTTCAAGACGTCGATCGAGATTTATCGGATCCCGGTGAAAATTCTCCCCGAATCGTTCTCGTTTGCAAATTACGTTGAGGTGTTGACCGATCCCGATTTTCCCCGGTACTTCGGCAACACCGTCTTTCTGACGGTTGTCACCACCATTCTCACCCTGTCGATCAGCGTGTGGTCCGCCTACGCGTTCGCCCGGCTGAAATTCCCCCTCCAGCACCTGCTGCTTCTGTTTGTTCTGGTGCCGCGGCTGATTCCGCGGATCAGTGTGGTCGTGCCGCTCTACCGGATTATCGTCCAGGTCGGTTTGCTGAACACGTACACGGCGCTCATACTTACCTATACCGTGACGTCGATTCCGTTTGCCGTCTGGATTTTGACCAACGTGTTTCAGTCGATTCCGCGTGAGATCGAGGAGTCGGCGTTTATGGACGGCGCAAAGCTGTGGCAGACGATGTTCAAAATAATGATCCCGATTGCGATTCCCGGTGTCCTGGCGGTGGTCATTTTTACCGTTCGCGAGACGTGGAATGAGTTCCCCTTTGTACTGTCGTTTACGACGTCCTCTGATTTGCGTACCCTGCCGTACCAGTTGTTTCTCTTTCGGGATACCCTGGGAATTGAGAACTGGCCGCTGATCAACAGTTTTGCAATTATCACGGTGCTGCCGATTCTGATCGCCTATTTCATCTTTGCGAAACAGGTAACAACCGGAATCGTTCAGGGCGCGGTGAAGTAAGGGTTCAAATAAGTAAGGGTTAAAAAATGTCTTTTCGGCGCACGCTGAGATAGCGCGTGCGCCCAATTTTTATGGAGGAGTATCTATGACGAAAACGCGTGATGTAGCGGCGTTGGAACAGATCGCCCGGCAGATTCGCCGCGACTCGATCAGGATGGTGAAGCAGGCCGGCTCAGGCCATCCCGGCGGCGCGATGGGCGCCGCGGACATCTTTGCCGTGCTGTACGGGAGCGTGCTGGACAATGCGTCCACAACGCGAGCGGTAGAGGGACCGGACCGATTTGTCCTGTCCAACGGACATATCTGTGCGGGGTGGTATTCCGCGTTGACACTTGCGGGGTTTTTCCCGCGCGAAGAGCTCAAGACGCACCGCAAGATGGGCGCCCGGCTCCAGGGGCACCCGTCGCGACACAAGTTCCCCGATGTGGTGGAAACGTCCTCCGGTCCGCTGGGGCAGGGATTGAGCGTCGCTTCCGGGATCGCCCTCGGGAAAAAGATGCGCGGTGACGCCGGAACCGTCTTCTGCCTGACCGGGGACGGGGAAATGCAGGAAGGAATGGTCTGGGAGACGGCGCTTACCGCCGCCCACAAGGGTCTGGCCAATCTGTGCCTTATCGTTGCCGACAACGACGTGCAGATCGACGGACCCACCTCGGAGATCAAAAAAGTGCGCCCCCTTGGTGACAAGTTTGCCGCGTTTGGGTGGCACGTGATTGAGATTGACGGCCACGATATCGCCGCACTCCTGAAAGCGTTTGACGCGGCGAAAGCGGAGACGGCGCGACCGACGTGCATCGTCGCGACGACCACGATGGCAAAAGGGGTGGCGTTTATGGAAGATGACCCCAAATGGCACGGCGCGTGCCCGACGGATGATGAATACGAACGCGCGTTGAACGAGCTGGGACGCGCCGGCGACCTGGAGGATTTCTGATGCTGTCTTCAAATTTGCGTTACACCACCGCCACGCCGGTCCGGGATGGATTTGGTCAGGCTCTGTTGGAGTTGGGGGCGGAAAACCCCGACGTTGTTGCGATGGGAGCGGACCTGACCAGCTCAATCCGCGCCCACTGGTTTGCCGAGAAATACCCGGATCGTTTTATTCAGATGGGTATCTCCGAGAACGACATGGTCGGTACCGCGGCGGGGCTCTCCTTTACGGGGTATATTCCGTTCCTCACCACATTTTCCGTTTTTGCCACCAGTCTGGCCAATCAGGCGGTGCGCCTTTCGGTGGCGTACAACCACGCCAATGTGAAGATCGCCGTTTCTCACGGGGGCATTACCGTCGGTCCCGACGGGGCGACGCACCAGGCGTTTGAGGATATCGCCCTCATGCGGATGTTGCCGGGAATGCGGGTTGTGGTTCCCGCCGACGCCAATCAGGCGTACGACGCCACCATCGCCGCCGCGGCGTACGACGGACCGGTGTTTCTCCGCCTGGCACGGGGCAACACGATGATCACGCCCGGCAACAAAGCGGAATTCGAGATCGGGCGAAGCTATCGCCTTACCGACGGAAAGGATGTAGCGATTCTCGCAACCGGAAGCGGGGTGGAACTCGCGGTCCAGGCGGCGGACCGCCTCAAAAGCGAGGGTGTTCACGCCTCGGTGGTGAACGTTTCCACCGTGAAGCCCCTTGACGAGGATACGATCCTCCAGGCCGTAGCCGATTGCGGTGCCGTGGTGACTGTGGAAGAGCACTCGGTTCTGGGGGGGCTCGGCGGTGCGGTCTCGGAGCTGCTGGCCCGTCGCCATCCGGCGCCGATTGAGTTTGTCGGGGTGCAGGACACGTTTGGCGAGTCCGGCGAACCAGAAGAGATCATGAGCGCCTACGGAATTACCGACGAAGCGGTTGTTACCGCGGTCCGACGCGTCCTCAAGCGCGTGTCGGCATAGGCGCGGGTGGCTTTCTCGCAGAATCCCGTTGTGGTCGGTGCCGATTTCGGCACCGGCGGCGTGCGGGTCGTTGTCGTTGATGCGGTTTCCGGTGGGTCTCTTTCGGCGGCGTCGGCACGGTTTGCCCGGTGGGACGCCGGTGAATACTGTGACGCCGGGCGGCAGGTGTTTCGCCAGCACCCGCGGGAATTGACGGAGGCGTTTTACCACGCCGCCGCCGAGGCGCTGGCGGCGCTCCCCGCAGCGCAGCGCGCCGCGGTAGTCGGCATCACCGTGGACACCACCG
>JAQIBO010000401.1 GCA_027859055.1 Spirochaeta sp. | reverse complement strand
CCTGATCTTGCGTCCCGATAGCCAACGCCTTGCGCCTCGCTTCGTCAAGGACAACAACGTTGGTAACTTCCGCAGGTGACAACGCGTTCTTAATCAGAACCCGCGGGTCCGGGTCGTACTTGAGAATGTCGATTTTTTCACCCTCAAGTTCGCGTACTATCGCTTGAATACGGACACCGCGCAGACCGACGCACGCCCCAACGGGATCGACGTCTTCGCGGGTGGATGCGACAGCAATTTTTGTACGATACCCCGCTTCGCGGACGATCCGGACGATTTCAACGGTCTGGGCGTAGATCTCGGGAACTTCAAGTTCGAAAATCCGCTTCACCAGGTCGGTGTGGGTCCGTGAAAGGGCGATCTGCAACCCCGAGTTACCCTTTGCCACGTCGACGATCAGCGCTTTTATCCGGTCGTTGGTGCGGTACACTTCCCGGGGCGACTGATAGCGTTTCGGCAGGATACCCTCGGATTTTCCGAGATCGATGAAAATATTCCCGTTTCGTTCGCGCTGAACGTACCCGATCACGAGCTCGCCGACTTTGTCGATGAACTCGGAATACAGCGTGTCTTTCTGTATCTCCCGAATTCGCTGGCGAGCTTTTTGTTTCGCACTTTGAATCGCGACCCGATCAAACTCCTGCGGGTCAATTTCGATCAGGAGCTCGTCTCCGACTTCGCATTCCTCATTGAACTCAAGCGCTTCCTCAAGGGCGATCTCGGTTATCGGATCCTCAACTTCGTCGACGATCACCTTCTGCGCGTACAGGGTGACTTCGTTTCCGTCATCGGTGAACTGAACAACCGCGTTGTCCTCGTGACCGTATTTGCGTTTGTACGCCGCAAGAAGAAACTCTTCAATGACCTTAATGAGAAGGTCTTCCGTTATCCCTTTATCCTGAACTACTGCGCGGATCGCATCCGCAAGTCCCGCCGACATCCTCAGTATCCTCCTGTCACTCGCTCAGGCGCGCTTTTTTAACGGTTTCCGGGGTGAATGTGTATTCCTGTCCCGTCTGATCGCGGACAACGCAACGGTTTTCGTCCGCGGTAAATATCGTTCCGTGCACCCATTGGGTATCGTCCGCCGGCAACACCTGAATCTCATATCCGGCAAACACGGTGAACTCATGAAAGCTCTTCAACGTCCGTTCCACGCCGGGAGAACTGAACTCGATGTGCAAGTCTTCATCTTCAAGCAGCGTCTCCAGGCGTGGTTGGAGCGTTGCGTGGACCTCGCCGAGAGCATCCAGGTTGATTCCGTCCGGGTGAAACAGAACGCAATGAACGCGAGTCCGTCCCTTCACGCGCTCCGCGGAAAACTCCAGAACGGAGTACCCCATACCGGTCACGATCTCATCGACCGCCTCAGCGGCGGGACCGGACGGTTTTCGGTTTTGCAACACACTCTCTCCTCTGGACCTGGGGATGATTCCCAGTTTACACACCGGACATAAAAAAAAGAGCCCGCCGAAGCGACTCTTTTCTGCCGGAACAGTAAGTTGTCGGTAGTACTGTATCTGGGCTCATCGATGTAGTCAAGCGAATTACGGCGTCGTGTTGCCGTCACCGCTTCACCACGCAGACGATCGCCCGGCTGCAGGAAAACCCTGCGCTACGCAGCAGTGCCGCGCACCGTCCAAGGCTGGCGCCGGTGGTCAGGACGTCGTCGAGCAACACGACCTCAGTTCCCGGGAGGCCGTTTGTGGACCCGAGGCGGCGGTACGCGTACCGCCGTTCGGCGTTGGCAGCTCTGTCGCGTCGGGTGAGTGATTTCTGCTGTCGTCCCGTCCTGCGCGTCAGGAGGTTGGCCGTCGGAACCGGCAGTTGCCGCGCCATCCGTATTGACTGATCGAACCCGCGACGGCGCCGTCCGCCCGGGCTGGCAGGAATTGGAACGATCAGGTCCGGCTTCGGATCCGATTGGGTTACTATCCGGTGAAAAGACGGTTGCAACCAGACTTCAACGCAAAACTGAGCCAGCCGGTAGTGTCCGCGTATCTTCATCGCCTGAATGAGACGCTTCGGAAGTCCGCCGTATTCTGTCACAGCGAGGCATCGAAGCAAATCCTGGTTGGTATCGTCCGGGACCGGAATCGGGACGATGAAGGGGCCCGGCGAATCGGTCAGCTCGGTTACACACCGGGAGCACAGACCAAACCTCCCGGGCCCGTCGATCCGCCGGCCGCACAGCGCGCAGAGTTCTGCAGGTCGAATCAGTTCACGTACCGTTTTCATACCTCTCCGACGGTTCAGTTTCACAGCGCACTTCGCGAAGAAACTGGACTGGGAACCGGTTCAGTTGTTGTCGGGGCGGGCGGGAAACCGTATGTTCCAGATATGAGTCAACGTTACGATTACGTCATGGCCGGTGGCGGCGCAGCGGGATTATCCCTCGCCTACCATTTGGTTCAGGCAGGGCATACGGACAAGCAGATTCTGATTATCGATCTGGAAGAGAAACGGAATAACGACCGTACGTGGTGCTTCTGGATCGATCGGCCATTTCTGTTTGATCCGATCGTTCACCGGCGGTGGAGCCATATATGGTTTCACGGACCGCATCGTTCCCATCGGTTTGCGCTGAATCCCTACGAGTATCGAATGATTCGTGGGGAGGATTTTTATCGCTACACCCGGGAGGCGCTGGTCGCAAGCGCCAACGTTACGTTTCTCAACGCCGCGGTTACGGAGATAGTTGATGGCGATGTTGCTGCGGGGACGCCGGCGCAGGTCGTATTGTCGTCGGGCGAAACGGTGGAGGCCGAGTGGGTGTTTGACAGCCTGTTCCTTCCCCGTGATTTCGTCGTCGACGAGGCGCGATACCGTTTTTTGAAACAGCACTTCGTCGGGTGGACGATCCGAACCGCGGAAGCGTCGTTTGACCCTGCCGCGGCGACGATGTTTGACCTCCGGATTGAGCAGAACGGGGCGTTTCGGTTCATGTACATTCTCCCCTTCTCCGAGCGGGAAGCGCTGGTGGAGTACACCTTTTTCTCAACAGATCTTCTTGACCGGGAGACCTACGAGGCGGGAATCCGTTCGTACATCGAAACGTATCTCCCGGGGGTATCGTATGAGATCGTAGAAGACGAAAGCGGCATTATTCCGATGACCGATCAACCGTTCCCGCGACACGGTGGGCAACGTATCATGCGGACCGGTACCAAAGGCGGGCGCGTCAAGGCGTCAACGGGTTTTGCGTTTCTCCGGACCCAGCGGGACAGCGAGCGAATAGTCCGTTCGCTGGAAAAACACGGCCACCCGTTTGCGGTACCGGCGCCACCGCGACGATACGGGACTTTTGATGCGATGCTGCTGTCGATTCTGGATCGCACACCCGATCGCGGGCGCGATATCTTTGTGAAACTCTTCGAAAAAAACCCGCTTCCGCGGATCTGGCGCTTTCTTGATGAGGACGCGGGGCTTGTGGAAAACCTGAAACTGATGGCATCGGTGCCGTGGGGACCGTTTATCGCCGCGTGGTTTGATGTTCGTCTGCGGCGTATGCGGCGGCAAAAAGGGGAATAGACGCACCATGGTCGTTGAGACAGTTGCCCTTGCCTGGCTTGCAGTCATGATCTCTGTGCCGATTGTGGCCGGGCGCGGTGAACGGTTCCGGAGCGTGGCGATCTCAAGCGGTGTTGTTGCCCAGGTGGTCCTGGTGATCATTACTCTTTTCCTGCAATGGGAGCTCTCCCGGGCGATACGAGCGATGTTGTTGGTTCCTGTCCTCGGCTGGACCGCGGAGTTTATCGGTTCCCGGACGGGGATTCCGTTTGGCAAGTACCATTACACGTCGGTATTGCAACCGCAGATTCATCGCGTCCCGGTGGTTATCCCCTTCGCGTGGTTAATGATGCTCCCCCCGTCGTGGGCGGTGGCACAGTGGATCGCACCGGGCGCTCATCCCATGGTGACTGCGATTATCGCAGGTGCCGCGTTTACCGCCTGGGATGTTTACCTGGATCCGCACCTCGTGCGGTGGCACTTCTGGGAATGGGATGAACCGGGAGTGTACGAAGGGATTCCGCTTAAGAACTTTTTTGGCTGGTTTTTGTGGGCCACGGTAATCACGTTCCTCGTCGGTCCGCCGACGCTGGCACTTTTTCCCCTCGTTCCCGTATACATCCTGACGTGGTTGTTCCAGTTTGGCGGCCACATGGTGTTCTGGCGCTGGCGGGTGTCGGGAATCGCCGGATTTCTTGCGATGGGAGCGTTTGCGCTCCCCCTGGTTATTCGCCTTCTCGTTTCCCCGTGATCGCCGCGTGCCACCGGTAGATCAGGTCCAGCGCGACGCGCGGCGTCAGGTTGTCCGGTGAGGTTCCGCGGATTTCGTCGAGGAGCAGGTCGCCGGGAGAGAACAGCTCATCCGGGGATCGCCCGCGTTCCGCCCTCCGGACTTCCGGAACGGGGCGTGGACCGGGACGATCCGGAGAGGCATCCGCGGTACCACCGGTGCCGTGAGACTCAAAATGCGCAAGCAGATCCCGGGCGCGACGGATGACCGGTTCCGGCAGGCCGGCGAGACGGGCCACATCAACCCCGTATGAATGATCATCTCCACCGGCTACCAGGCGCTTCAAAAAATAGATTTGCTCACCACTGTGTTCCACCGCCATACTGAGTGCGCGAAACGCGACGTGCTCAATTCCGGTCAGTTCGTGGTAATGCGTGGCAAAAAGCGTGCGCGACCGGATGTGGTCGAGAAGATATTCGCATACCGCCCAGGCGATTGAGAGACCGTCGTGGGTACTGGTGCCGCGGCCGACCTCGTCCATGATCACGATACTGCGCTCTGTGGCGTTGCGGAGAATATTGCTGGTTTCGTTCATCTCGACGAGAAACGTGGACTCACCGCGGGCGATATTGTCCGATGCGCCGACACGACAGAAGATCCGATCGCACAGGCCGACAATCGCCTCCTCAGCGGGAACAAATGAACCGATGTGGGCCATGAGCGCTATCAGGGCGGTTTGCCGCAACACCGTCGACTTTCCCGCCATATTGGGTCCGGTAATCAGCGCAAACGGTGCCGTATCGTTGCCCAGAAAAAGGTCGTTGGCAATAAACTCTCCCGGCGGGAGGTTTGCCTCGACGATCGGGTGACGTCCTGCGACAATTTTCAGGCCCGGTTCCGCGACCAGCGTCGGTCGCCGATATCCATGCAGCGTTGCCGCCCGTGCGAGGGAGGCGGTGGCGTCGATCTCCGCAAGGCGCGCGGCAATTTTCCGCAACAGCGGGATCCGCGTCAGGAGATCTGTCCGCAGCGCGAGAAACAGCGACTGCTCCCGCTCAAGTGCCGCTGAGTCGGCGTTGTTGAGTTCGCTTTCAATTTCTCCAAGGCGCGCGGTGGTGAACCGTTCCGCGTTTGCAAGGCTTTGACGGCGGATGAACGATTCAGGTATGCGCCCCGCCTGGGAGCGCGGCATCTCGAAGAAATGGCCGAGCATGCGGTTGTACTTGATTTTGAGCGAGGTGATTCCCGTTTCCGCCCGCTGTTCCTGCAGATACGCGTCAAGATATGACTTGCTGTTGTCCCGAAGGGATCGCAGGCGGTCAAGTTCTTCGTCGTATCCGTGCCGGAAAATTCCGCCTTCGTTAATCGTGATGGGCGCGTCGGGGGCGATGCGTGACGCGATATCGTCTGCGATCGTTTCCACGGCTTGACGTTCCGCTTCGGTGTCGGCGACGCCGACTCCCGAATACCAGTCGGTAACGTACCCGCCTGTTTCCAGCGCGACGACGAGGCTCTGTGCGATCGCCAGAAGGTCTTTCGGGTGTGCTTTTTCGATGCCCAGGCGGCCGATCAGTCGTTCCAGATCATACGCCTCGTCCAGCCGCGCACGAAGCGACTGCAGATCGTGCTGGCGATGGTAGAGATCATCTACGCGGTGCAGGCGGCGCTCAATCTGTCCCATGTCTCGCAACGGTTGCAGGAGCCAGTTGCGCAGGCGCCGGGAGCCCATAGGGGTACAGCTTTGATCGAGAATGTCTATCAACGTGTACGATTGTCCGCCATCGCGGATGTTACGGACGATCTCGAGGTTCCGAACGGTGGCATCGTCAAGGATAACGGTGGCGTTGTCCTCGTGGCGCGTCACGTCCTGGATATGATTCAGCGTGTGGTGCGCATTTTCGTGGAGGTAGTCGAGGATTGTGGCTGCCGGAAGGAGCGCCGGGTCGTTGTCGTCAAAACCGAAACCGTGCAGGTTTGTTACGCCGAGGTGCTCCTGCAGACGGCGTACGGACTCGGCGATGTCGAATCCCCAGTCGGGAATCCGGTTGACTACGCGGCCGCGGCGTTCACGCGAAAACGTCGACAGAACGGTGCTTTTCTCAAGGAGCGATTCCTGGACGAGAATTTCCACCGGATCAAGGCGCTCCAGTTCTCGCCGGATAACCGATTCGTCAGTTTCCGCACCGTTGTCTGTGGGAAATGCCGCCAGGACCAGTTCGCCGACAGAGACGTCACACGCGGCAATAGCGAGAATCCCGCCCTCGGTTCCTGTGCGAGTCTCGGTTCGTCCGAGGGCAACGATGTAGTTGTTTTTTGCGCTTTCCAGATAATCCGGGTCAAAAACGGCTCCCGGTGAGAGCACTTCCACCACTTCGCGGCGGGTTATGTTTTTGCCGTCGGGAAGGCTGACCTGTTCGCAGATCGCCACTTTCCGCCCGCTGTTCAACAGCCGGCCGATATAGCCTCGCGCGGCGTGGTGGGGGACGCCGCACATCGGCCTGCCCTGCCGCTGTGTCAACGTGAGGCCGAGGACCCGCGCACCATCCTGCGCGTCGGGCCCGAACATTTCGTAAAAATCGCCGAGACGGAAAAGGAGAATCGCGTCGCGATGGCGCGCCTTGATCTCGTCGTACTGGGAAAACATCGGCGTCGACATGCGTCCCGCCTTTTAAAGCGTTCCTTACCGGTCCACGATCTGGATCAAACGCTGCACAACGGCATCGCTGATATCAACTTCCGGGGACCACCACTGGAGCCCGTCCTGGTCGCTGCGCATCACCACGGTGTAGCCCTCGCTTTCGGCGACAAACGTGATCGCCTCCTGAAGTTGCGCGAGAAAATCGTCGGTAATAATATTTTCCTGCTGCTGCTGAAGCTGTTGGCGGCGCCGCTGCGTCAAATCTTCAAGGAACTGCTGCAGTTGGCGAATCTCTTCGGTGAGGGATTCCACCCTGCTCTGGTTGTTGAGGTTTTCCGCACGGGTTCTGCGGTCCCGGAGCGTTTCGAGTTCCGCAACCTGAACGTTGATCTCCTCCTGGTATTCCTCGCGCGTCCGCTCCAGTTCGCGGACCGCCCGGGAGTCACGGTAAAACGAGTTGTAGACGCGATCGATATCCACGACCGCCACCGTTGTCAGCTGTTCCGCCGATACGTGCGCCGCTGCACCGGTGAAAATCACCATCAACGCTGCGAAAACAACGGTACGCAGGGGCGCCCGGGCGCGGCGTACAGCGTTGTTCTCAGCCGGATCGGAACTGGTTTGTCGTCCTTTCATCGCATACCTTCCATCATATCTGAAGTTTGCGGCGCGTTCTCGGGGGAATATCAGAAGAACTCGGCGCCGATTGTAAAGACCAGGTCCATTCCCTTCCCGCTGTTGGGATCGCCGTCGTTAAAGAGGTTGCCGGTCTGCCACTCGATATTTCCGCTTTCGTCGTATTTAAACCGCTTGGCGAGGTACAGACGAATCGGAAACTGGGGAATCACAAAACGGATACCGGTTCCGATCGTGAACTGCCAATCCTGAATCGTCGTATCACGCAGGAGATCCCGTTGGGTGAAGTTGCTTCCGCTCCCGTCGGTGAACGTTCGCAGAACTGCGCCCTCAACAAAACTGTCCCACCAGATAATCTGCTCCGCAAGGGGCATGCGAAGTTCGATCCAGTTATTCCACAGAGAGGCGCCGCCCTGTTGATAGCCCCACCCGCGGGCGTTGAACATACCGTCGATGCGTAACAGGTTGGCAGTTGTGGTCTGGAAGTAACGTTCATCGTCGGAATCGAGATAGAAGTTGGGCCAGATCATGCTGAGCTTGCTCTGTGCGCCGAGCACCATTTTCCACGCCCACTCGCCGAGGGGAATATCCCACAGCGTAAAAAAGATCTCGGCGGTGGTGTCGGTACGGGAGTAGTGGCGTTCACCAAGCAGAAAACCACCGACAAAGGTCAGTCCCTGGTCCAGACGGTAGCCGCTGGAGGGGCTGTAAATGAAGTCCCGGTCGTCCAGAGCGATACCGACAGACCAGCTGTTGCGAAACCGCCAGCGGTCCAGGTTGTCCCGGGTGGTTTCGTTGAACGGCCGGTAGAGGGTGTCGTCGTAGGTGATGTAGTCAATACTGGTTCTGACCGACGTGCGCGGAATAAGGCGGCCGTACTCGGTGCGGAACGTGTACCCCGTGTTGGCGCCGAGGCCGATCGTATAGGCGTCGTAACTCATCAGGTACTCGTCGGGGATATTGGCCGTCGAGTTGCCGAGGTACTCGTACTCGGACTGGAGATCGTTTGCACTGATCTGTTCGCCGGTCGGATTGCCGGGAAACGTATCTCCCGGTCGGTACGTCACCCCGCTGCCTGGCGGGTATTCCGTTGTCTCGGTGAAGACATATCGGTCGGAATCAAACGGATCCGGCACCGCGTCGTCATCGCCGTCACCGTAAATCGGCGCGATCGCATCCTGGGGAATGTTACTGATAACGCTCCGTTCAAATGAGAGGTTCAATCCACCGGACCAGCGGCGACCAAAAAGCCAGCGCTCCAGAAAGTTGAAACTGAGGGTCTGCGTAATCGGTGAGGCGGTTCCCTGGATTCCAAACGTCTGCCCGCGTCCGAGGAAGTTGCGGTCCTGCCACTGAACCTGGGCGGAGACGGGAAAGTCCTGATTGCCCCCGAAGGCGACACCGAAGACGATTTCGGCGGTGTTTCCCTCTTCGAGGTTGACGATGAGGTCCATGAGGCCATCGGCGCTTCCCGGTGGAGTCTCCGGGGTGATCGCGGAGAAATACTGCAGGTTTCCAAGGTTCTGAAGCCCTTCCCGAATCTTGGTGGCGCTGAACACGTCGCCAACCTCAAGCGGAAGTTCCCGTTCCACGACGAAGTCCTTGGTCTTTTCGTTGCCGCGGAAGATGATATTTTCAATATGGGCGCGGTTGCGTTCAACGATATCGATCTCAAACGAAACGGTGTTGGTTGCCTCGTCGCGTCGTTCCGTCCGGGTGATCTGGTTGAAGATATAGCCGTTCTCATAATACCGGTCGGCGATGCGCTGGTAATCCCGGTCAAACTGGGTAAGGTCCAGGATTTCACCCTCTTCCACGCGGATGAGCTCCTCCAACTCCTCGTCCTCGAAGATAGTATTGCCCTCTATCGTGACGCCGCCGTAGGTGTACTGTTCTCCCTCTTCGATATAAAACGTAAGGTCCATCAGACTCCGGGAATCGTCTTCCTCGTCAGCGCGGACAACCTGATCAACGACGACAACCTCGGCGTCGATGTACCCTTCCTGGGTGTAAAAACGACGAATCCGGTTCAGGTCGTTTTCAAGCTTGCTCGCTTCAAAAA